>CANOFI010000005.1 GCA_947565255.1 uncultured Lachnospiraceae bacterium | reverse complement strand
GATTGCCCTGTGCTCCGGAATCCCTAAGAGAATTTTAAAAAAACTTGAACCGCTTTGCCAAACCGCCGCTGTCCCCTGTAATCGAACTTGTGTTTGCCTGAAAATATACACCACCCGCAGCGAGTTCTTTCACAAATGCAAACTCACCGGTCAGCGCCTCGAACCGCTCCACATGAGCAATCACAGGCATAAAACCAGCCATCTGCAGCTGGCTGACCGCAGACTTTATCTGAATTTTATCTGCCGCTGTCGAAAATTCAACCAGTACATAATCGCTGTCCGCCAGAGTCAGAATCGTTTTATTCTTTAATAATTCCTTTGCATCCTGCCGGAAATAGATCTCATTTCCCATATACAATTTTAAATCCGGAACATGTTCTTTTGCCGTTTTTTCCGCTTTTTCAAACGCAGGCTGAATGACTCCGGCATCTGCTTCGCCGCGCCTCGGATGATAATGCGGAGTCGCTATGATATGCCTGATTCCTTCCTGATAAGCAATTTTCATCATTCCAAGCATCTGTCTTTTGTCCTCCGCACCATCATCGATGTGCGGAAGAATGTGACAGTGTATATCATAAAATCCATTCATACTGTTCCCCATTTTCTAACTATGTTTTTTCAGGTAGTGGATCAGCAGCAGCATTGCCCCGACAATCGCAGCCCAGCCTGCCGCAAAATATAAAAATATCTTCATTCCGTTTGAGCAATAGTACACCAGCGCATAATAAACATGCTCCGGCGAAATATTCGGTTTGAAAAAATACTCTAAAACAGCAGCCAGAACAACCGGTGTCGCAACAAGCACCGCCGTTGCAATGGCAGCATAGGCAACAAACCGTACTGCCCTGTGCTTCCAGTGATACATGCGGATAAGCATAACGATAATGACAACGCCGACAAGCAGACAAAGCCCTATTCCCATCCATATGTATCTGCCGTACGAAACATTAATTTTCCCCAGCAGAGACACAAACTCCACTTTCATGTCTTTTTCATAGATTTCCGCAATCAGCTTTGTATACTCAGGAACAGTGGTAATCTGTTCCTCGCTCATGGTCAGCCCTTCCTCTTCAAAATAATCATAAATATGCTCTGTCAGGCTGCTCTCCAGGTCATCCGTATCAAAAACATACTCTTTTCCACTCACGGACGCTTCCACATAATTGCATATATCATCATGTACTTTTTCCAGCGAAACAATTCCATCCACGATTTCTACCGGCAGTCCGATCGGAATCGTAAAATCTTTTGCATCCTGGTAAAATTGCGCTTCCGCGCTTTTATAATAATCTTTCCGGCTCATCCCGTCCAATACGCTGGTTTTATTCAGAAAGCCGAATTTTACCGCTGCAAGCATCGTGGCGGTCGTCAGCATTATGGACAGCAAAAAGGAAAGAAGTGCACTCATCACAAAACGCACTTTTTTGTTTCTTCTTTTAGCCATTTTTTCCTCCTAATCCACCACTCTGGGCCCGGCTATTTTTTTCGTGTACACAAACAGGCGGTCTGTCTTCGTTCCCGCAAGCGCCTCGAAAGGATAACAGGTATATAATACAAGCTCCTCTTCCTCCTGCAGCAGGTCATATGCCGTACTGTCATTGTGATCCGCAATACGCGTTCCCGTCACTTCGTACTGATAAATTCCATACGTCGTCGTGACTGTAAAAATGTCGCCCTCTTTCACATTAATCAGAGGCTTAAAATATGTTGTATTATGCCCTGCAAGTAAAATCAGGCGGTCATACCCGGGAAGAAACGAACCGATATACTGCCCGGCGCCCTCGCGTAAAATCTCTTTGTTATCACCAAAATAAACCGGCGCATGCAGCTCGAGCGCATCACAGTCCAGTTTGGCATACTGTTCTCCATATTTCGGCCATGTAACGCTCTCTGCCTTCACAGTAGCCGGCTGTTCATCCACAGCAATCGGCGGTTCATCATAAATAGAACCTAAACGGGTATGAAATGTAGGCGTCTCCTGAACCATAACTGCCGAACCAATGTTCACAATACTGTCGATATACGGAGCTACGGCTAAATAGAGTAAACCATACCCGGCAATGATAAAAATTAATGGCATATAAATATATGCCATTAATCGTTTTAGCTTATGCTTCATCTTTATGCTTCCGCACCTGAAAATAACTTTTTCTTCTTTGCAACAACACCGCATACAGCTACTGCGCCTACTAACATTACACCCCATACAACCGCTGGTGCCATATTCACCGCTGTATCCATTGATGCTGCCGACAATTCTGTCTGATCCACTGCCAGCTCCGCACCTGTCTGCTTCACCACAGAGGTTGTCTGCATATACGTATCCGGTTTTCTGTTGTCAACGAGCGTATCTTTTTTGTCTTCCTTTTCCGTCTCATTGTCCTCATTCTTGGCAGGAAGAAGATCTTCTACTTCATATCCATCCGCTGTCTTCTTTACGACAATTCCAACTGCCTTTGCCGCAATAACAATCTGGTCACCCACCTGCTCAAACAGTTTATTAAAATCTTCCTGGCTTAATTCGCCCAGTTTGCTGACACCCTTGCTCTGCATAAAAGACTTTGCAGTTGCCGCTGCATCATCAATCGCTTTAACCATAGCATCTATCTGCGTCTTGCTCAGCTCATTCTTCGCTAAATATGTAGACGCCTGTGAAATATATTCCTTATACATCCTGGACTTTTCTGTGTTCACCCCAAGCTCCACTGCTTTTGTATGTGCCTCATCCAAAATTTTCTGCTCCTCAGGCGAAATTCCGGTTGTGGCAAATGCACTGACCGACATCGCCAATACCATGGCTCCCGCTAAAACAAGCGATACCAACTTTTTAATTGTACGCATCTTTTGCCCTCCTTTATTGATATCCTGCGCATATATGGCATTCTATGCCTTCATCCATATATTATATCATATTTCTCTTTATATGACAACCTTTTTTTGCTTGTATTTTATGGTTTTTATTGTTTTTCTACTCTTCTGTATTCCGTCAGGCAAGAAATTTGTCAATGCTTGCCAGCTTTACACAGGTAACAAAAATATCTGTTGCCAGTTTTAAGTCCTCCATCGCAGGATACGTCGGTGCAATCCGAATCGTCGTATCCTTTTCATCTTTTCCATACGGATACGGCGCTCCAGCCGGAGTCAGAACAACACCAGCCGCCTTTGCCCTGGCAACCACTTCCTTTGCACAGCCCTCCAGCGTGTCAAATGTAATAAAATACCCGCCGTTCGGCCGAATCCACGAAGCAATTTTATAAGGCGCCAGCTCTCTTTCAAACGTATCCAGAACCAGATCAAACTTCGGCCTGATTAAAGCCGCATGTTTCATCATATGCGCCTTGATTCCTTCCATATTTTTAAAATACTTTACATGGCGGAACTGATTAATTTTATCAAAGCTGATGGTTGCAATCTGCAACTGCTTCCGAATCTGCGCAAGATTTGCCTCGGACGCGGCAATCACACCGATTCCGCCGCCTGCAAAGCTGACCTTTGACAGGGATGCAAATTCATATACCATATCCGGATTGCCGGCTTTTTCACATTCCTCCAGTATATTCAGAATTTCATCCTGTTTCTCCTCATACAGATGGTGCACGGCATACGCATTGTCCCAGTAAATACGAAAATCCTCTGCTGCCGGCTTTAAGGCAGCAAAACGGCGCACCACCTCATCCGAATAACTGATCCCCTGCGGATTGGAATATTTGGGCACACACCAGATTCCTTTGATGCTGTCATCGGACCCGACAAGCTTCTCCACCATATCCATATCCGGTCCATCCTGATTCATCGGTATATTTATCATTTCAATCCCAAAATATTCTGTGATAGAAAAATGTCTGTCATATCCCGGAACCGGACACAAAAACTTTACACGCTCCAGCCTGCACCACGGAGTACTTCCCATCACTCCATGTGTCATGGACCGTGATATCGCATCATACATAATATTCAGACTGGAATTGCCGTACACAATTACACTCTCCGGCTTACATTCCATTATTGCGCCGAACAATTCTTTTGCTTCCTGTATTCCGTCGAGTTCACCGTAATTACGTAAATCCGTTCCGTCCAGAGCCTCAAGCTTCGTCTGGCTGTTTATCACATCCATCATATCCATCGATATATCCAACTGCTCTGCGGACGGCTTTCCCCTTGACATATCCAGCTTCAAACCTCTTTCGGCATATTCCTGATACGCAGCTTCCAACTTATCTTTTTCCCGCAATAATTCCTCTCTGCTCATCTCTTGATATGACTTCATTTTTCATTCCTCCTATGAACATGTACCATTTTTCAGTACATTATTTCATTTTGTTTTTCAAATCAATTCGTTTTACTCCTATGCTATCTTATCAGATGATATTCCATTTGTAAAGTATTTTCTTTGATGCGTTTACATTTGTCCGTTCCATGCGGACACTTTCCAACTGACTGTCCGCAAAAATCATGCCTTATCAATCCGGATGACGACAAAATACTCTTCTCCAATCTGTGCCTGCACCTCTTTTGCAATGCAGTCAATTAACTCCTCATCACGCATCGAAAACCTGTATGGCACCACAATGTCAAAAATCAGATTGGTATGCGTGGGTCCTGCCACGATTCTGAAATCATGTATGGAAAGCCTTTCATCAATCTGTTTTCCGATATGTTCCGCGGCTTTTCTCAGCTGGTTCACGTGCTCGTTGCCAGTGACAACCGGGTCCATATGTATGGTTGCCTCACACGCAAGCTTTTTGTAAAGCTCATTTTCTATATGGTCAATCACGTCATGCATCACCAGGAAATCTTCCTCGGCGGGCACCTCTGCGTGAAGGGAAATCATACGCCTGCCCACCCCGTAATCATGCACAATCAGGTCATGAACGCCACAGACCTGCTTATGGGAAAGCACAATCTGCCGAATTCTCTGCACAAATTGTTCATCCGGCTTTTGTCCCAGCAGCAGGCTGATTGTCTCACGTGCCGCAGAAATGCCGGCATACAAAATAAACAGGCCGACTAAAACACCGCAATATCCGTCGAGCAGCAGTCCTATATAATGACCGAGCAGGGAGCACCCCAGCACAACCGCCGTCGCACACGCATCACTCAGACTGTCCACAGCCGCCGCCTTCATGGAGGCAGATTGTATCTTTTTTCCGATTTTGCGGTTATAAGAAAACATATATAATTTTATAAATATTGAAACAACTAATATTCCTGCCGTCAGATATGAAACACTGTTCTCCTCAGGATGGAGAATTTTCAGAAAGGAATTCCAGATGAACTCGAATGCCATCACAAGAATAATTGCCGCGATGACAAGTCCGGATACATATTCCAGCCTCCCATGCCCGAACGGATGTTTCTCGTCCGGCTTCTGCGCCGCCATCTTAAACCCGATAAGCGATACCACAGAAGAGCCTGCATCTGACAAATTGTTAAACGCATCTGCGACAATCGCAATGGAATTGCTCAGGGTTCCTGCCAGAAATTTACCCGCAAACAACAGAAAATTCAGCAAAATACCAACCATTCCACACAGCATGCCGTACGACTGTCTCATCTTTGCTTCCTCCTGCGTCTTTTTCATCAGCCATTTTTCCAGCAGCCAAATCATGTCAGTTATCCCTCTTTTCCCATTTTCTTTTTATTAGGTAATTGCGAAAGTTTTATTCGGGGTGACGAACTTCGCAAATGTTTATTTTTATTTATGCACTTACTCATTCATATTTGCAAGTTTGGCAGCCTGGTCCGCCGCAATGCATGCGTCAATAATCTCCTGAATCTCCCCGTTCATGATTTTATCCAATTTATAAAGCGTCAGATTGATTCTGTGGTCCGTCACACGCCCCTGCGGAAAATTGTAGGTACGGATTTTTTCAGAACGGTCCCCCGTCCCAATCTGGCTTCGCCTTGCCTCTGCTTCAGCATCATGCTGCTTCTGGCACTCGATATCGTACAGCTTTGCACGAAGAAGTGCAAACGCCTTCTCTTTATTCTGAAGCTGTGATTTTTCTGTCTGGCTGTAAATGACAATTCCCGTCGGATAATGCGTCAGTCTCACCGCCGAATCGGTCGTATTGACGCACTGGCCGCCATTGCCGGATGCACGCATCACATCAATGCGGATATCCTTTTCATCAATCTGCACATCCACTTCCTCCGCCTCCGGCATCACGGCAACCGTGATGGTAGAGGTATGGATGCGGCCGCCGGATTCCGTCTCCGGCACACGCTGTACGCGGTGTACGCCGGATTCGTATTTCATCACGGAATAGGCCCCCTGGCCATTAATCATAAATGTCACGTTTTTCATGCCGCCGATGCCGATTTCCTCGCATTCCGCCAGTTCTACCTTCCAGCGGCGGCCTTCAGCATAGTGAACATACATTCGATAAATTTCCGCTGCAAACAGCGCCGCCTCATCCCCGCCGGCACCGGCACGTATTTCTACAATTACGTTTTTGTCATCGTTCGGATCCTTCGGCAGCAGCAAAATCTTTAATGTCTGCTCTAACTGCTCCACTGCCTCCTTGGATTCATTCAATTCCTCTTTTGCAAGCTCTCTCATTTCCTCGTCGCTCTCCTCCTCCAGAAGCGCAAGGGAATCCTCAATATTTTGTTTTGCCTTCTTATACTTCGTATAGGCCTCCACAATCGGAGCCAGGTCACTCTGCTCCTTCATCAGCTTCCGGAAACGCTCCGGGTCATTTGCCGCATCCGGCTCGCTCAGCTGATTCATAATCTCTTCGTAACGAAGCAAAATATCATCTAACCTATCAAACATTTCTTCTTCCTCCATATACCACATACAACCCGGTCAAGACCGGCTAAATCCTTTATCACACAAATCTGGTCAAATCCGGTTTCCTCAAGAAGGCGGCTTACCTTTTCTGCCTGGTCATGCCCGATTTCAAAAAAAAGCATGCCGTTCTCTTTTAAAAACGCACCGCCCTGTCCCGTAATTTTTTTGTAAAATTCCAGTCCGTCCTCCGTTCCGTCCAGCGCAAGCCGCGGTTCATGCAAACGCACTTCCTCCTCAAGCTCATCCACCACTGCGCTGGGAATATAGGGCGGATTGGAAACAATCAGGTCAAATTGCGGCAATTGTGCATATTTTTCAGATTGTTTGAACACTCCAAACAAATCCGACTGTTCAAACCGAATTTCGACCCCGTGGCGTCTGGCATTCTCCTTTGCCACCTGAAGCGCCTGCACCGATATATCCACTGCTGTCATGCACAGATTTTTGTTTCTCTTTTTTAAGCTGATGGCAATGCACCCCGAACCGGTACACACATCAAGCACCTGCAGCTTCGGAGCAGTTTCCTCTTTTGACATTTCCAGCCGCCTCATCCGCTCTTTTACGTAATGTTCCGCCTGTTCTGCCAATATCTCCGTGTCCATGCGCGGAATCAGGACATGTTCATTCACCAGAAAAGAAAGTCCCATAAACTGCTGCTCACCGGTCAAATGCTGCACCGGAATATGCTTTTTCCGCCTCTGCACCAGACTTTGATACCGCTCCCACTCTTTGCGCGGCATCATCTGGGTACTCTCCGCCAAAAATTTTGCCCGGCTCATTCCGGTCACATATTCATACAAAATCCAGCTGTCTGACTTCCAGTCGGCAATCCTGGCATCCCGCAGCGCATTTTCCCCCCAGGCAAGCGCCTCCTGCCTTCGGAGAGCGGACTGCACTGTGCTGTCCTTTTCCTTTCGTACCATCGCTTCTTTTCCCATCTGTCCTATTGGGCATTTCTCAGTCACAGCAGGTTTTTGCCTGTTCATTTTTACCGCCGCTTTCCTCTTTTAAAAATGCTTTCCAGTCAAACACCGCTTCCACGGAAGCAATCGCCACCTCGAGCATGTCATCCTCCGGCTCCCTTGTCGTCAGCTTTTGAAGCCACATTCCCGGTTTGCTCAGCATGCAGACAAGCTTGTTCTCACTGCGCCCCGCCAGACGGATAAATTCATACGAAATCCCCGCAATAACCGGAATCAGCGCCAGACGAACGACCAGACGGACGAGTCTGCTTTCCGCCTGTATAAAAAATAAAAACACCACGCTGATTACCATGACAATCAAAAGAAAGCTGGTTCCGCAGCGTTTATGAAATCTGGACGCCTCTCTCGCATTCTCCACAGTCAATTCCCTGCCCTGCTCAATGCAGTTGATGCATTTATGCTCCGCACCGTGATACATAAAAAAACGCTGGATATCTTTCATAAACGATATCAAAAAAATGTATGCAATAAATATCGCAATGCGGATTACCCCTTCTAATATAGAAAGAACCCACTGGTTTTTGGTGATGAATCTGCGCACCAGCTCTGTAATTCCCCATGGCAGGCAGAAAAAAATCCCGATAGACAAAATCAGGGAAAAAGCGACCGTCAGTCCCATAAGTAAACTGTCTTTAGCCGACCCCTCCTCTGTTTCTGCCTCCTTTGCAGCTTCTTCGTCAGCACCCTGTTTTTGCGAAACCTGGTCTTCTTTTTTTATTTCCGCCTGTTTTTCTTCCGGTTCCTCCTCATCCTCAAAAAAAGCTGCCGAGTAAGTCAGAACTTTTGTTCCTAAAATCAGAGAATCTACAAAATTAAATACACCCCGCACAAACGGAATTTTTCTCAATACCTTACACTTACTCTTCTCACCATACGTCTGGACATCCACTATAATCTCTTTATCCGGCTTGCGGACAGCAACGGCGTATGTCTCCTTATTTTTCATCATCACGCCCTCCATCACTGCCTGCCCGCCAATTCCTGATGGTTTCATTGTACACTTCCTTTGCATTTAAAAATAGGTTGAGACCTGAAATCTCAACCTTATCTTTACTAATCTTATTTGTTTTCTTCTACGCCATACTTGCGGTTAAACTTCTCAATACGTCCGCGTGCGGCAGCCGTCTTTTGCTGTCCTGTGTAGAACGAATGGCACTTAGAACAAATTTCCACATGAATTTCAGGCTTTGTCGAACCTGTCACAAATGTGTTTCCGCAGTTACAGGTAACTGTTGCCTGATAGTATTCTGGATGGATTCCTTCTCTCATGATTTCACCTCTTTACCACTTTTTCTTATGAAAACCAGACAGCATACGCCGTATGGTTACTTATCATAAACAACGGTGCTATTATATCATATATCCACAAGAAATGTCAATACAAAATTAAATGTATTTTCGATTCCGGATTAAATGGACAAATTCCTCGTTTCCACGGGTTTTTACAAACAAATCAAAAATCTTTTCGATCGCCTCCTCCGGTTTCATGGAATTAATTGCCCTGCGAACAATCTCCATGGCCTCCTGCTCCTGGCGGTTCAACAAAAGATCATCCCTGCGGGTGCTTGACTTGGTCACATCAATCGCCGGAAATACCCTTTTTTCTGACATTTTGCGGTCCAGCACCAGTTCCATGTTGCCGGTTCCTTTAAATTCCTCAAATACGACATCGTCCATCTTGCTTCCCGTATCCACCAGCGCCGTTGCAAGTACGGTCAGGCTTCCGCCCTCCCGCATTTTTCTTGCTGCGCCGAAAAACTTTTTCGGCATATGCAGTGCCGCCGGGTCAAGACCACCGGACAGTGTTCTTCCACTTGCCGGGACCGTCAGGTTATATGCGCGCGCCAGACGGGTAATGCTGTCTAATAAAATCACCACATCCTGCTTGTGTTCCACCAGACGCTTGCCGCGCTCTAAAACCATTTCTGAAACGCGCTTATGGTGCTCCGGCAACTCATCAAAGGTTGAATAAATCACCTCCACATTATTGCCGACAATCGATTCTTTAATATCCGTTACTTCCTCTGGACGCTCGTCTATCAGAAGAATAATCATATGCATTTCCGGATTATTTTTTAAAATTGCTTTTGCAATTCCTTTTAACAGCGTCGTTTTTCCGGCCTTGGGCGGAGACACAATCATTCCCCTCTGTCCTTTTCCAATCGGAGAAACCAGATCCACAATTCGCATGGCCCTGTCCGCCTCACGCGTAACCAAATGAATTCTCTCATTGGGAAAAATCGGCGTCATATCCTCAAAATTCATGCGCGACATGGCATCCGATACACGGAATCCATTAATTCTCTTCAGGTACAATAACGCGCTGAACTTTTCTGCAGCTGTTTTTATCCTTTTATTTCCCCACAAAATATCCCCGCTTTTTAAATTAAACTTTCGAATCTGGGATGGAGATACATAGACATCATGCTCTCCCGGAAGATAATTCTCACATCGTATAAAACCAAAGCCATCTGGCATAACCTCTAAAATTCCGTTTGCCTCTTCACCGCTGTCAAACTGCATCTGGTCAATCGGTTTTCCATCACTTGAAGAAGTTTTAACAGGAGCCTGCCTCTCTCTTGTTCTGGGCTGCTGGTCGGCCGTCTTTGTCTTCTCCTCCTCGTCCGCCTTTACCATAACATCAATCAGCTCCGCTTTTCTTAAAGCTGATATATTTTTCAATCCTCTCGCTTTAGCAATTCCCTTTAAATCTGCCAGCGATAATGTTTCATATTTTTCTCTCATTAATTACTTTTACCTCATTCCTCTTTACTCCACTTAGCTTAAAAGAGGGTATTCAAAATATCCACTCCGAATACCCTCTTTTGCATAATCCGTATATGATTTATTCAGTTTCTTCTCTGCGCTTCTTTGCAATTACAAATGCAAAAGCCGCTAAAGACACACCTGCTATACTCAGCCAGATTGCCGTCGGCATCTCATCCCCTGTCTTGGCAGATGTTACCCTGCTGGATGTTCCAGCTGATTTTGATGCACCGTTACTGCTGTAATACACATTATTTCTTACTACAGAATCATCTGTCGGATTTGCTGTATTCTGACCACCTTTATTTGTGCCGTTGCTGCCAGAACCATCATTGCCCCCGATGCCCGAGCCATTATTCGGAATATTTGTCGTCCCGGCACCCGACGGAGATGAACTGGTCTTTGGCAATGCACTTGGTTTGGCCGCCGCACTTGGTTTGACCGCTGCGCTTGGCTTTGCTGCCGCACTTGGTTTGGCTGGAGCACTCGCTCCTGGTATTGCACTTGGCTTTACACCTGCGCTCGCCTGCGGCGTCTGGCTCTTCCCCGGTCCTTCACTGGAATCCGGGGCTCCTGACGGTCTCGCACTATTCTCCGGTTTTTCACTTGCCGGCGGCCTGGAGGTCTGCGGTTCATATTCTTCCACAATCACCATAACTGCCTTACTTGGTCCTGCACTGACTGTTGCCTTTGTCCGCACATAATAGATTCCCGGTTTCAGATTTTCAACCGTATCCCCTTCAATCGGCGTCCATGTTTTATCCTTTTCGGCTCTGTATTCCATCGAGTTATTGACACCCGTAATGCTTCCTGTTCCATTCTTAACCGATGGCTTTACAACAGTGAGCATTCCAGGCTCCTCTGCCTGCAGCAGTTCAATGTGCTGTGTATAGGAATCGGCCATCGGCAACACGTCATTGCCCGGTCTTACGACATCTATGCCTTTCTCGTAATCTAAGTCCTCTTCCTCCAGTACCACAGATACTGCCTCTGTAGTCACCCAGCGCTTTCCGCCGTCCAGTGAATACTTCATCAGTTCTCCGACATCAGCAGCAGCAATCCGCACACCGCTTCTTGTATCAACATTGGTTTCCTCGCTGGAGAAGGTCAGCCGCCTCTCCAGGGCATTAAACGTCGCATTCGGCGTTGCTGCAATATACTTGCTAATCGTTTCATCGTCGCAGCGCGAACATTTGTTTGATGTGTAGCCCCTGGTTGTCGTTGTCGGCTCAACTACCGTCTCTACATAGTCATGCCCCAGCGCACCTGTCTCTGTATCCCGATACATATCGTCACAGCGTACACATTTGTGAAGGGTATAACCCTTTGTCAGACAATCCGGCAGAACAATCTGGTCCTCATACGAATGACCCAGCGGGTTCAATTCTGTTTTTATCTCATCGCCGCACTGTGTACACTTCTCTATTGTGTAACCTTTTTCCGTACAAGTCGACTCCTTGCCTAAGTCCGGCCTTGCCTGATGGTTATGCTGGCCGATCATCGGTATTGCTTCAAAATATGTCTCATCACAGTTCTGGCACTTATAATCAATTCTTCCGGCCTTTAAGCATGACTGCGGAGTCGTTGATACAATTGTCCAGATATGACTCTTCATTTCCGTCGTTTTGCTGTTGTAGGTATAGTCACACCGTGTACATTTATTCACCGTATATCCCTTTGCCTGACAGGTCGCTTCAACCACATGGTCTTCATACATGTCATGACCCTTTGCATTGACATAGTCCCCATTGTATTCAATTGCACATACCGAGCACGCGTAAACAGTGTATCCCTGCGTCTCACATTTTGCCGGAATCACTTCCTTCACCTGATATGCATGGGCTGCCTTTGTATGGTCTTCTAACGTACCCGGCAAAATTTCACTCCAGCTGCACCGGTTACAGGTTCTCACCATACCGCCGTCCTGCACACAGGTAACCGCTCTGTACTGGCCATCCTCAAAATCCCATGCATGCCCGAGAGCCGTTCCGGTCACATCCACCGTCCGTATATTTTGGCAGACAGTACAGGTAAACACACGTTTTTCATTATTCAGACAGTCAGCCGGAATTGTATTTTCCTGCTCCTGATGTCCGGGATGCTGTATAATCACTCTGGATGCCTCATCTTCCCATCCGCATCCTGCTCTCGTACATCGTCTTACCTGATATCCATCCACTTCACAGCTCGGGTCTTTTGTATAATCATCCATCAAATGCCCTCTTGCGGGAATTTCCACATAATTTTCTTTAGCCCCGCAGGTCTGGCATATATCGACAGCAGCCCCTGTTGTTGTACAGGTAGGGTCTATCACTTCACGCTGCAGATTATGTCCATCCGGTTCAATAATATCTACAACAAAATACGTACAGCCAGGCTCGCTGCAATAATAAGCCGCCAGACCAGGCTCCGTACAGGTCTGCTTTTCCTTTACCTCTACTTTGCCGTCCCTGTTATGCTTATGCCCAACTTTATCAGATAAAATCGGAAAATATTCGTTCCTGTAAGCCCCATCCGGCGCCCACTCATACATCTTATAATCCGTGCCGGAATTCGATACGTAATCACCCAGATTATCTAAAAGAGGCGTCTCCCTGACGGCAGCGTCCTTCTGAATCGTCCATTTTGTATCAGGAACCCAGCTTGCTTTTGTAAGCACCGAATCGTACGCAGTTACATATCCAACGTTCTGTATAAAATTACCGGTGAATCCGCCCGGCAAATCCTCGCCTGCCGTACCTGCCATGTAAAAAACATTGTTCATTCTTGTTGTGGAGTCCAGTTTCCCGGAAATCGCCCCGGTACGGCTCGAATCGCCGGAAACAGAGCCTTTGTTATAACAGTTTAAAATCGTAGCTGTTGTGCCTGCCGTAATACCGCTCGCATAATATCCTCCCTGCACACTGCCCGCATTAAAAGAATTCACAATTGCAGCATTATTAATATATCCTACAAGACCGGAAGCACATGCTTTCTCGTTTGTCGATGACGAATCCTTCATCGAAACCGAAGCATAATTAGAACAGTTCAATACCACTGCCCCGTTCTGTATTGCACCTGCAACACCACCGGCCGACACATTCTTTGCCTCTACCGTACTGCCGGCAGCAACCGTACAGCCATTCACTACCGCCTCACCGCTTTTCGCAGTACAAAAGCCGACAATACCTCCGACATTGGTAGTTCCTGCTATCTTACCGGTAAAAGAACACTTCTCAATCATGGAACCAACACTATTCCCCGCAATACCTCCAACATTCTCCCCGGTCTGAGAGTCCATTGCAATATTGCCGGAAAGCCTTAATCCCCTTACTTCTGCACCCTGCAGATACCCAAAAAATCCCTGGTCTGTGTTTTTTGTTCCGCCAAGCGTCAGCTTCATATTTGTGATTGCACAATTATCCGCCACAATAAAATGTCCGTCAAACGGATTCTGCCCTGTACCAATCGCCGTCCATTCCTTTGAGTTGAGATTGATATCGACTACCAGCCTGAAATAACGGTCTTTCCCCTTGTAATAACCGGCATTGACATTCACAACAAACTGTGCCAGATCCCTTGCCGATGCAATATTATAAGGACTTCTTTCCGTGCCGTTTCCCTTTGCATTGTTATACGTTCCGTATGTATAGCCTTCTTCAGGCTGCGGAAATTCTCCTTCCCACAAATCTGCATTCGCCGTAGTGATTCTCAAAAGACCCGTCTGATTCAAAACCACGCCGGCCAGCACAACAATGCAAACTATGACTGCCGTTATTTTCATCCACTTTCGTCTGTCCATATTCACGTTACCGCCTCCTTGCATTTTATAGACACATTTTCTCTATTATTATATTATACCAGTTTACACATAAATTGTCAAAGATACTTTTTACATTTTTGTATAAAATTTGCATTACTGCTGAAAATCAGCGGAAGGAACACCCGCCATTTCAATCAGCTGCTGTTCTGAAATAATGGAAATCCCCAGTTCTTTTGCCTTTTTATTTTTTCCGGAGTTCGAGGATACATCATTGTTAACCAGATAGGTTGTGTTTTTCGACACACTTCCCGTCACCCTGCCGCCCCGCTCTTCAATAAAATCTTTCATTTCCCTGCGGTTTGCAAACTGCCTGACGCTGCCTGTAATCACAAACACCATCTGGTCAAAGACTGCGTCCTCCACCTCCTCCGGTTCCTCTATATGCAGTTCCTCAAGAAGCTTTTCCGCCTGCCTGCATTTTTCTTCGTCTTTAAAATAATTCACCACACTTTCCCCGATTACAGGTCCTATTCCATCAATTTCCGCCAGGCTTTCCTGGTCTGCTTTTATTATTTCTTTTATATCATTTCGGTATTTTTTACACAAAACTTTAGCGTTTACACTGCCAATATTTGGAATACCGAGTCCCATCAAAACCTGCGGAAGCGTTGTTGTCCGGGCACGCTCAATATTTTCCGTCAGATTGGCAAATGATTTTTCTCCAAAGCCCTCCATGGACACGAGCTGCTCCCTGTATTGCTGCAGATGAAAAATATCAGAAAAATTCTTCACAAGCCCCTGGTCAATTAATTTCTCAAGGGTTGCCTCCGACAACCCTTCAATATTCAGGGCATCACGGCTCACCAGCAGACTGAACGCCTTTACCCTCTTTGCCTCACAGTCCGGATTCGTACAATATAAATACTGTATTTCATTGATTTCTGCCAGCTTTGTCTTTTCCTGGCAGACCGGACACCGCTCTGGCGGCGTGCAGGTCCCACTTTTTGTCAGATTTTGAGCAATCTGGGGAATAATCATGTTTGCCTTATATACCTCTATCGCATCCCCTTCCCCCAGCATCAGTTCTTTGACAATGCTGACATTGTGCACACTGGCACGGCTGACGGTCGTTCCCTCCAGTTCTACCGGTTCAAAAACTGCCACCGGATTAATCAGGCCGGTTCTTGACGGACTCCACTCGATTTGAAGCAGTTTCGTCGCTGCCTTCTCGTCCGCCCATTTAAACGCAATGGAATTGCGCGGAAACTTGGCCGTTCTTCCCAGAGATTCCCCATAGGCAATATCGTCCATCAAAAGAACAAGCCCGTCGGACGGAACGTCATAGGATGCTATTTTATGGGCAAACCATTCTACACCCTGCTCCAGTGTCTCCTTCTTTACAGCCCGGTATTCTACAACATCAAATCCAAGCCCCTCCAACCACTCGAACTGATGTTCTCTTGAATTGTCAAAGTCTTTTCCTTCTGCGCGCACAAGCGAAAACCCGTAAAAATATACGCTTCGTTTCGCCGTCACCTCATTGTTGAGCTGACGGACGGTTCCACTGCACAAATTGCGGGGGTTTTTATATTTTGCAGCATCCTCCATTTCCTTATTAATGGTTTCAAAATCCGAATATCTGATAACGGCCTCTCCTCTTAATACCAGTTCTCCCAAAAAAGGAATGACCAGCGGAATGTTTTTAAATACCTTTGCATTGTTGGTAATGACCTCGCCAACCTCTCCATTGCCTCTTGTGACAGCCTTTTTAAGACTCCCGTTCTGGTAATACAGCACAATTGTAAGCCCGTCCAGCTTCCATGACAAAAGCCCTTTTTGTTCTCCCAGCCATTCAAGCAGTTCCCCGACATCCTTTGTTTTATTTAAGGATAACATCGGGCTTTCGTGGCGTTCCTTCGGAAGGTCCTCCAAAACCTCATATCCCACCCGGACAGTCGGACTGTCTGCCATGACCACGCCGGTTTCTTTTTCTAATTCTGCAAGTTCATCATAAAGTTGGTCGTATTCCAGATTGGATATTTCTTCGCGGTCCTCCTGGTAATACGCCTTTGCCGCCTGATTCAGCTTTATAATCAGTTCTTTCATTCTGTCTGCTTTCTGACTCATCCGTTATCCCTTCTTTTTACCGCTATTTTGGGTTATTTTATACAATTGCTCCAGCTCCCCCTGCGTAAGCGGACGGTATGTCCCCTTTTTCATATCGCCGAGCTGAACATTCAAAATCCTTGTCCGCACCAGACGGCGGACATGATAACCGCACGCCCGGCACATACGGCGAATCTGCCGGTTTAAGCCCTGGGTCAGAACCAATCTGAATGTGCGCTCCCCTATAATCTCAGCAGAACACTTTCTTGTCTGCACTCCCAGCTCCTCCAGCCAGATTCCATTCTGCAGCTTATGCATAAATGCCAGTGTGACCGGCTTATCGACCGTCACAACATATTCCTTTTCATGCTCGTTTCCTGCACGCATCATATCCTGTATCAGCTGTCCCTGGTTTGTCAGAATCATCAGTCCCTCCGATTCCTTATCCAGCCTGCCCGCATACGTAATCCGCTTCGGATAATTCAAATAACGAATCAGATTATCCGGCTCTCGCTCCTCAAATGTACAGACAACGCCGCGCGGCTTATAAAATGCAAGAACTATTTTTTCTTCTTCTCTTTCTACCTTTTTGCCGTCCACCGCCACTTCATCCTCCGGCGTCACCTTCATTCCGGAAACTGCCGCCGCTCCGTTTACAAACACTTTCCCTTTTTCAATCAGACGGTCCGCTTCTCTTCTGGAACAGACCCCTGCCTCACTTAAAAATTTATTCAAACGTGTCTCTTCCATATTTTCCTCCCAAAAGACCTCTGTATATTCAGAAAATCCCCGATATTTTCGTTGTTTTCAAACAGGTTCATCATATCATTTACAAAAAAATTTGTCAATCCTGTTTTTGGTCTGCAGCTGCTAAAAAAATGATAATTATCAATATTTGCATTGATTTTTTTTTCATATTCATGTACAATTATAGTGTTGCGTTTCATTCGCAGCATTTCAATATCATCCGGATCATTGCAGGATTCTTTCATTGGATTGCCTTTGTATGCAATTCTTATGAATTGTATGTATTGTATGCAAAATTCTAACAATTTTGTTTCTTGCAATTGTCTAACTATATTATTAATGGAAAGGTACGATTTTATGAGTGGACACGTCAAAAACAAAAAAACTCATTCCAAAAAAAGCCACGGCAAAAACTATAAGAAAATCTTAATCCTTAGCGGAGCCGGTGTTGCTGGTGTTCTTATGCTTTCATAGGTAGTATCTTGGTTTTGCCATTTACTTCGGCAGCCACTTTTTCTTCGGAACAAAAATAAACAACATCAGCTGCAGCGGTAAAACTGCAAAAGAAGCAAATAAAGCAATCAGGTCCCATATTGACAGCTATACACTGACTATTAAAGAACGCGATGATAAAACAGAAACAATTTCTTCTGATGACTTTGATATGGAAAGCGTTTTAACCTCTGATGCATCGGATTTTTTGAAAAAACAAAATGCATTTGCATGGCCTGCCTCTTTGTTCAGAGATACTACCTATGAAATTACATCGAAAAATACGTATGATGATAAAAAGCTGGAGGAATTAATACAGTCCCTCTCCTGCATGCAGGCTGAGAATATGAAGCAGCCCGTCAATGCGTCTCTGGAATTATCCAAGGACACCTATAAAATAACAAAAGAGAAAAAAGGAACTGCGCTTAAGCCGGATAAAGTACGCTCTGCTATATATAAGGCAGTGGAACATCTTACACCTGATATTGACCTTGAAGAACTCGACTGCTACATAGCGCCGACCTTTTCAAGCGACAGCGAAAAGCTTAGACAGGCGGCAGACAAATTAAACACTTATGCCAAGGCGAAAATAACCTATACGATTTTAGGCAACACCGAGGTTGTCAGTCAGTCAGACATTTTGCCATGGCTTTCCTGGGATGACAATTACGAAGTCTTTATAAGCTCCACAGGTGTGACGGACTTAGTATCCAAATGGGCCAGCAGCTATAATACTTCCGGAAAATCGCATACGCTGACTACTTCTTACGGAACCACTGTCACGATTGATAAGGGAAATTATGGCTGGAAAATCGATGTGGATGCAACGGCCGGTGAGCTTTCCGAAGCGATAAAATCCGGATCTAAAGTGTCAAAGGAGCCTGTGTATTCCAAAAAAGCCAACAGCCAGGATGTCTCAAAAGATTATGGCAATTCTTATGTGGAAATTAACTTGGGAACCCAGCACCTGTTCATGTATAAAGATGGTTCTCTGGTAATCGAGAGTGATTTTGTTTCCGGAAAGGTGACGAACGGCAACGCAACCCCAACCGGCATTTACGGTCTGACTTACAAGCAGTCCCCCGCTGTCCTTCGCGGACAGGGATATGCCTCCCCGGTAAAATACTGGATGCCATTCAACGGGGGAGTTGGGATGCACGATGCTTCCTGGAGACATGGTAAATTCGGCGGCAACATTTTCTATAACAATGGCTCGCACGGCTGTATTAATCTGCCGACTGCGGTTGCAAAAACAATCTACGAAAATATCAGCGCGGGATTTGCGGTTATTGTATACGACCAGAAAATTGAGACCACCCCTCTGGAAAATGTCACTCTGACACCGGAGGAAATCCAGGCAGCCAATAATGAACAGGATGCAAATTCAGCGGCGCAGGCCGGTATTACAGATGATACCCCGCAGGTACCGATTGACAATACGCCGGTACAGCCGAATCCGCCGACGCCGGTACCGACACCGAAACCAACTCCGAAACCAACTCCGACGCCGACTCCGAAGCCAACTCCAACACCGACTCCGAAGCCAACTCCAACGCCGACTCCGAAGCCAACTCCAACACCGACTCCCATACCGTCCGCATCGGCGGGACCTCCATACCGTTAAAACAGCCAGGGCACATATCAGGGGCTGCCGCATCTGCATTGAGCGCGGCAGCCCCCTTTTTATCTCTTTTTTTATCTTCTTCATTTTCTATTCTGTCATTTATTCACATATACCACACCGTTGGCCGTATTCGGATTCTGAAACGAATACAGGATGTCTATCAAAAAAATTGCCGTACATAACAGAAGCACACACAGCAATACTTTCCTGGGAATCTTTTTTTGCAACATATCCGCAGCAGGCGCCAGAAGGTACAGTATGACACAACCTCCGATACCAAAAAACAAAATGCCTTCCAGATAAATTCTACCATGAAGATTCATAAAATCACTGGAATAATCCCAAAAACGGATTCCCTTTATTTTATCAAAAAACAGGCTCGTCGAATATTCCAGTACGGCCGAGACCACAAGTGTGGATACAAACACAAAAACCGGTCTGTCCACCCACCTTGAAAGCAGTCCTGTAATCAATACCGCCGCCGCGCCGTAAATCGGAACCCACGGACCATACATGGAACCCCGGTTTACCAGTTCTCCTCTCGAAAACCAGTGATACATCACTTCCCACAGCCATCCGCCAACTGAAAAGAAAAAGAACAAAAACCAGAGACTGAACCATGTGTATTTTCTATGATAATCAATTGCCTGAAAATAATCTTTCTTATTGTCTCCATCCGCATAGCGTTCCATAAATTTTTCTTCCGGATATCTGTCAGATTTTTCTTCCCTGCTCATGCACTCACCTCATCGATTAAGTAAACATCGTTACAGCATTCCCAATATTCCATTTTTTCCTCGATTGCTTTTTTTCGAAGCACTACATACAACTCCGCCTTTGCTGCAAGATGATAACTCAGGCTCCAGAATACTGCCGTAATTCCCAGCGTACAAAGGGCCAGCAGACTCCAGCCGAGAAAACTGAAATCCAGCAAAAAGCAGTCCCATTTTTGTCCCCGCATCATCTGTCTGGATAAGGTAAATGCCTCTTCGCTGCTTATCTTTGGATTTTCCGCTAACAGAAACGGCACCATCCGGTATTCATATGCCTTCCAGATTCCTCCGACAATCGTAAAAGACCACAGAAAAATACAGCCGGTGTATTTAAACATAACAAGCATAGGATTCTTAATAATCCCGTACCGGAACAAAAAAAACACCCGAAACAGCTGTGTATGCTTATATTTGCGGTTTTCAAGATAAAAACGGCATTCCCCTATGATCATCATATTAACGATAAGCAGCGTAAACAATATGCTTACCACCGCAACGCTGGCCAGTATCATCTCTAAGCTTTTCCCGCTTTTTTCCATATTGCAGAACATTCGGATAGACATGCAGATAAAGCTTCCAACCGAAGTCATAATCGAAATAAGCACCGCACCCATGTGCGTCGCAAGTATTTTATATCCTTTCCGGTGTTCCCCATGGCGTACAGGATTCTCTTTCACGAATTGCTGGAAATCTTCCACGCTCTCTATATTCAGCTTGTCTGTCGCACTATGAAAAATACGGAGTGTCTCAACATTAATCGGATACCGCCCAAATATAATGGCCATTGCAAGACAAACCGCAACACAGTTCCAATAATTTTTTTCAATTCTTCCTCTTGCAGCTACTTTCAGCTGCTGCCTTGTCCACATTTGCCCAAACTCCTTTTTATCATCCAGAACGTGAATGAATCTACAGACATGCTCTGGCAAAATGGTTTGTAATGAAGGGGCCCGGTTCGTCCGAAACCGTTCCGCCAATTATTATTTTACTAAAAATCCCTTCTCTTTACAAGTATATTTCGACAAATTACGCCCAAAAATTATCCAGCCGTTCTTTCAGCTGTTTTTTTGTGCACAAACAAAGCTGCTCCCACTCCTTTGGATATAAAAGCCGGTACTCTCTCTGTGCCAGTCTCTCCTCTAACAATACAATTACCCCTTTGTCCTTCTCTGTCCGGATTACTCTGCCCGCCGCCTGCAGCACCTTATGATACCCCGGAAACCGAAATGCATAATCAAATCCTGCACCCTCGGTACGCTGAAAATACTCCTGCAAGAGTTCCTGCTCTGTTCCAGTCTGCGGCATGCCGCACCCTACAACCACCGTTCCCAGAAGACAGTCCTCCTTCAAATCAATCCCTTCGCCGAAAATACCTCCCAGTACGCAAAAAGCCACCAGGCTCTCAGATGATTCTTTATAAAATTCCTGCAAAAAGGTCTCCCGCTGCCCTTCATCCATATGAGGCTCCTGCACAATGCTGCGCACACCGGACATCCGTTCGCAAAAACACACATATACCTGCTCCATATACAGAAACGAAGGAAGAAAAACAATATAATTTCCTTTTTTTGCCCCCACTACAATCTCTATATAATCGACAATTTTTTCATACTCATGCTTTGTCCTTCTCGTATAACGGCTGCTCACATCTGTTCCTAACACCAGAAGGCACCGTTCCTTTTCAAACGGCGACTGGGAATACAGTGCAAAATCTTCAGAATTTCCGCTCAGCAGCTTCATAAAATAGGAAATCGGCAGCAATGTTGCCGAAAAAAACACGGCGCTTCTGCCTTTTTCCAAAAAATAATTTAAATTGACAGCCGGATTCACACAAAACAGCTTTACTCGAAACTGGTTATTATAAAACTCCTTAAAAACTACATAGTTATCGTCTGCTTTATCATACATATCCAGAAAATGCCTCACCTTAAAATATAAGTCCAGCAAAATCAAACGTATGTTCTCTTCCTCGCATTCCTCAAAAAAGGCCTCCGCCTCTGTCATAAAGCGCATTAATGCTGCAACAAAATCCCCCAGCCCGGAAAGAGACATTGTTTCATACCGGACACAGCTCCGTTTCCATTCCAGCATCTTTTTGTTGCATACATCCAGCTTTTTTTCAAGCTTTTTGCTGTAAAATTTGATCTGGCGCTTTCCTTCCAAAAACTCTTCCTTATAGAGCGATGCACTGTACATCTTTCTTCCGCGCTCCACCAGATTATGAGCTTCATCAATCAAAAAAATAAACTCTTCTTTATTCCCGTCGCCAAAAAAACGCTTCAGGCAGACGTCATAGTCAAACACATAATTATAATCACAGACAACGGCATCCACCCACACTGCCACGTCCAGCGAAAGTTCAAACGGGCACACCCGGTATTCCCTGGCATACCTCCGGATAACCTCTGTAGTAATCATATTCTCGCTGGCAAGCAGCGAAAACACACAGTCATTAATTCTGTCAAAATGTCCTCTGGCATACACGCATGCCTCCGGATTGCACTGCACCTCCTCACAAAAACAGATTTTTTCCTTTGCCATCAGGGCAATCGTTTTAAACTGCAGATGCTGTTTTCCCAAAAGCTGAAATGTCTCCAGAGCTACCGTTCTGGTAATCGTCTTGGCCGTCAAATAAAAAATCTTATCTGCCATCCCTCGTCCAACTGCCTGCACCGCCGGATAAATGGTCGAAATCGTTTTGCCGGAGCCTGTCGAAGCCTGTATAAACAGCCTCTTTCTTAACTCAATTGTCCGGTACACTCCCATAACCAGCTTTTTTTGCTGTTCTCTGTAAGAAAATGGAAAATGCAGTTTTGCAATGGAATCTTCTCTCATTTTCTTCCAGTCTGACTGAAAGAGCGCCCATTTTTCATATTCCGCAATCAGGCCGGAAAACCACTCCTGCAGCGTTTCAAACGCAAAGCTCTCATAAAAATATCTCAGTTTCTCAGTCTCCATGTGGCAATAGGTCATACGTACCGTTACAGAAGAAAGCGTATGCTCTTTTGCGTATATATATGCATAGCACTTGGCCTGCGCCAGATGAACAGGCACCGGTTCGGTCAGCAGGTCCACATCCTTATACATGGCCTTAATCTCATCCACAATGATACGTTCTTCCTCCTTTAAAATCCCATCTGCCCTTCCCTCCAGAAGAATCTGGAACCGTTCCCGCTCTACACAGTATTTTAAAGAAACCTCCGCTTGGTAGTTCGCCCCCATTCGCCCCTGAATCTTTCTGTGAATCCGGCCTCCCTGCTGCATGGCTTCCTTGTCGGCTCCGCCTTTTCTATTGTCCAGATCGCCGGAACGCATGATAAATTCAACGAGATTTCTGACTGATATACGCAGCTTCAGCATATTACAACACCTCTTGCCTGAAACGCAATGGAAAATTCTTTTTCTGCAGCTCCAGGTTCTCTCTTGCTTCTATGGAAACGGAATTACAAAAACAACGCCACATACTGGCAAATTCTTCATCTGATGTGCTTCTTTTTTCTCCGGAAAGCGTTGAAATCTGTTCCTCTTTTGTAAGAAACCAGTCCATGCCCGCCGGGTGGACAGCCGCAAGCCCGCGGTTTTTCTCACAAATCAACCAGTTTTCCTTTGGAAGCCTGTCGGCAAAATGCATCGCCAGCGGCTCAAGCACCTGGTGCCGGGCAGAAATATTCGCACATAACACGCCGTTTTTTAACTCCGAAAACCGCAAAAATCCAAGATAATGATGCGCCTCATTAAACGCCGCCCGCCAGAGTTCAAACACCCTCCTCACCGCCTCGTTCGTCAGGTGATTCCGAAATCCGGCTCCGCAGTTATGTTCGATTCCGTAACGCACCATCCGGTAAACCGCATCTGCCTTGTCCTCCCCGTCGGACCACAATGCATAGCAAATACGCTCATAGGTCTCCTCCCCAAAGCGTCTGCGAAGCGTATTCGCCACCTTCTGCGCCGCTTCCGCGTCCTCCTGTATCTGCCTGTATTCCATAAATAATTCGAAATTACAGACAGCGCCGGTGCGAAGCACCACCTCGTCCCGGTTGTACTTCCCCGCCCAGGCCTCATATATCCCGCTGAAAACACCGTTAATGGAATCTTCACACATCAATGCGTACATCCCGCTTCCTCCTAACTTCAAGAAAATAACGACAGCTGCCTGTAGGAAGCTTCTCCTGAAAACTGCGGCCCCTTCCTCTCATTATCCAGTAAATTGCGCACAATATAATTCTCATCCAAACGTGTTGGATACAGCATCTTCCCATTGCAGGTGATAAAATACAGGGCACGCTTTAACACAACGCCCATCTTTTTTAAATCCTCAAAAGAAACGCTTCCAAACCGCCTTGCCTTCACAATCCGCAGCGCAGACTTCACTCCAATTCCCGGAACTCTGAGCAGCATATGATAATCCGCCCGGTTCATCTCCACCGGAAACTGCTCCAAATGTCCTACCGCCCAGCTGCACTTCGGGTCCAGATACCGGTTAAAATGGGGATGCTCTTCATCCAGCAGCTCTTTAGCCCGAAAATGGTAATACCTGAGCAGCCAGTCCGCCTGATACAGCCGGTGCTCCCTCCAGAGCGGCGGTCCCTCCGGCGTCACCGGAAGCAGTCTGTCCTTTTCGTTGACATTGACAAACGCAGAGTAAAACACTCTCTTTAAGTCAAATTTCTGATACAGATTCTCCGCGACAGATAAAATCTGGTAATCGGTCTCCTGCGTGGCTCCGATTATCATCTGTGTGGACTGCCCTGCCGGAACAAATTCTTTTGCATGGCGGTATACCATCAGTTCCTCCCTGCTCTGGTTATGACGAAGCTGAATCTGCCGCATCGGTGCCAGTATCGTCTTCCTTGTCTTATGCGGCGCCAGCGTTCGAAGTCCCTCCGCAGTCGGAAGCTCCAAATTCACACTCATGCGGTCCGCAAAATATCCTGCCTTCCCGACAAGCAGCGGGTCCGCACCCGGAATTGCCTTCAGATGGATGTATCCCCGGAATCCATGCACCACCCTCAGTCTGCGGACTGTCTCATACAAAAGCTCCATGGTCACACTGGGGCTCTTTATAATCCCGGAGCTCAAAAACAATCCTTCAATATAATTCCTACGGTAAAATTCCATGGTAAGCGTACAAATCTCCTCCGGCGAAAAGACAGCGCGCCGCACATCATTCGACACGCGGTTCTGACAATATCTGCAGTCAAATATACAGTGATTCGTCATTAAAATCTTGAGCAGGGATATGCATCGTCCGTCTGCGGAAAAAGAATGACAGACACCGGAAACAAGGCAGTTGCCCATATGCGAGCCATCCCCGGCCCTCTCGCAGCCACTTGACGTACACGCAACGTCATACTTCGCCGCGTCGGATAAAATTTCGAGTTTTTCCATAATGGAATCCTTTGTATCTAATAACATACAACAGCCCTCCGTGTTTATCAGCCAATACAAACATGCCTGCATCAGAACATATGTTTGTATTTATCATAACACGAAGAGCTGGTTTTGTCAATATCTTTTCGAACATTTGTTCTTTTTACCGCAGCATCGCAATCTCTTCCTTATAGGGCGCCGCCTTTTTCTCACTTTGCGGCACCTCCACATAAGGAGTTTCCAATATTTTGGGAATTTCCTCAAAATCTGCATCATGCACAATCTCATAAAGAGCATCAAATCCAATGTAACCTTTTCCAATATTTTCATGACGGTCCTTGTGGGAACCGCAGACATTTTTACTGTCATTGATATGAAATACCTGTATCTGGTCCTTTCCAAGAATCCGGTCAAACTCGTCAATCACTCCATGAAAATCATGCACAATGTCATACCCTGCATCGTGGACATGGCACGTATCAAAGCAGACACGCAGCTTATCATTATGCGTCACACCTTCATAAATTGCCGCAAGTTCTTCAAATGTACGGCCGATTTCATCTCCCTTACCCGCCATCGTTTCCAGAGCAATATAACAATTCATATCCGCCGTCAGCACTTCATTTAATCCTTTTATTATACTGTCGGTTCCGGCCTTTACTCCGGCCTTCACATGGGAACCTGGATGCAGAACCAGAAGTCTGCTTCCCATCGCCTGTGTGCGCACAACTTCTTTTTGCAGAAATTCAACTGCCAGCTGAAAGGTCTCCGGCTTAACTGTATTGGCCAGATTGATGATATACGGAGCATGTACGACAAACTCGTCAATTCCATGCTCTCTCATATACTTCCACGCCGCCTCGATATTCAGTTCACTGATTTCCTTTCGCCGCGTGTTCTGCGGCGCTCCTGTATACAGCATAAACGTGTTCGCTCCATACGATACCGCTTCTTTTGCGGACGCAAGCATCATTTCCTTTCCGCTCATGCCGACATGCGAACCTATTTTCATCCGATACACCTCTCTTACAGCTGCTTTAGTCTGGCTGCAGCATCTGCCAGCGGCTGACAGCTGATTTCCGTAATTTTTCCTTCGTCTGCTGCCTTTGCCATTTCCGGATTAATCGGCAGCTTTCCCAATACCGGCACCTGCATTTCTCCGGCCGCCTCCTCAATCCTGCTCTCTCCAAACACTGCAATTCTTTTTCCACAGTCCGGACAGGTATAATAACTGTAATTTTCCACAATTCCTACAATCGAAATGTCCATTTTTTCTGCCATATGGTATGCCTTTTTCACAATCATCTTCACCAGGCTCTGCGGCGACGATACGAGTATTGCCCCATCCACGGGCAGCGACTGGAATACCGTAAGCGGAACATCTCCGGTACCCGGAGGCATATCTACCAGAAGATAATCCAGTTCGCCCCATAAAACATCCGTCCAGAACTGCTTTACAAGGTTGGCTATGACCGGCCCTCGCCAGATAACCGGCGCCTCCTCATCCTCCATCAGAAGATTGAGTGACATCACCTTTACCCCGTTATCCGCAAGAGAAGGCAAAAGCCCCTGCTCCGTGTCCTCAGCTGGTCCGGACAGTCCAAACATCTTCGGAATGGACGGCCCCGTGATATCCGCATCCAGAATTCCGACCTTATGTCCTTTTCTGGCCAGCTCAACAGCCAGGGATGCCGTGACGGTTGACTTTCCCACACCGCCCTTGCCGCTCATGACTGCCACCACTTTTTTTATATCCGAAAACGGATTCATCTGTGCACGAAACTGTGCGCGCTCCTTTTCTTTACATCCTTCACAGTCCGTCTTACTGCAATCCGTATTCCCACATACTCTTTCTTCTTCCATCCTAATTACCTCTTTTATCAGGAGAACCATTTACGTTCTCCATTTCCTTTCTATTTTTTTCGCGATAAGCATATGCAAAACTCTTATTTCACAATCAGAGTCTGGATAATCTATACAAAAAAGGAGCGCGCACAGTTTCGTGCACAGATGAAACTGATGAAGCAGCTTTTGTCGCTAAGTCTATAGTCGATAGTATAGCCA
>CANOFI010000004.1 GCA_947565255.1 uncultured Lachnospiraceae bacterium | reverse complement strand
AACCGTTTTTATTTTCTTATTACGATCCGGTGGAGCATACGAAGCCGGTGATGCGCATGAAGCTGATTGAAGACCGCATGGAAAACCAGACGGTATATTATTCCATTACGGCGGAGGCCATTGCGTTTTATCTGGATACAAAGGAGTTTCAGGACCAGAGTACCATTACAGTCGAGCAAATGCTGCTGGAGAAAATGATCCGTTCCAGAAATTTTTCCGGGGGAACGGAGGTCGTGCGGCGGATTAACAGTGAAGTGCACAGTCTGATGGCAAAGAAAAATGAAGTGCTGGGCATATTAAGCTGCGATGTATTTGAGGGTGTGAAAGCATACGAGACGTTTATGGAAACCGGTATGAAATGGTTTGAGGAGGAACAGAAATTATTTAAAAAGAACACGGAGCTGATTCGTTTTGCCCTGGAAAAGGCGCAGGCGGATGAGAGGCGCGGAGCCTGGCAGAGCCAGTATTATAAGGCCATGGAGGAAATTTATACATTAGAGGATGAGATGAAACGGGCGCTGGCATGTCACGGGCAGCTGCTGAATGCCTGTATGGATTTACAGAAAAAAGCGGATGAGCTCGTGGATCAGGCAAAGCTGCATGCACTCCGGCCGGTTTTTGACTATCAGAGGGCGGTGGGGCGCATGATGGAGCAGGACCGGGCAGATAAACTGCAATGGCTCATAGAACCGCTTCTGAAGCTCAATATCCGCAAGACCTTTCCGCTCAGGATGATCGATGAAATGCTGACGTACCGGCCGGAAAAGGAAGAGCCGGCGGAGGTTGTGGAGCAGAGGGAGGAAGAAAGCTACTTATATGAAGACGAAATAGAAGAAAACAGAATTGTACATAATTTTCAGATTTTCGCAAAAATTCTGCTGGACCGGCTTATAGAGGAAGAGGTGTTTACTCTGAAGGACATTTGTGAAAAAGAGTGGCTGCGGTTTGCCGGGGATGGGGATTTTTATACATTTTTGGTTCATCTCAGCCAAAAGAAAGAATACGTGATGGGTGAAGTCAGAAAGAACCCTGATACATTTCTGGAAAATATTCTGTGTGATTTTTTAGGGGAGGAATCCCATGCGCAGTATCGGGAAATGCATTTGATCCTTGAGATGATGCCCGGGGAGAAGATTGCACTTGCCGAGGCAGCGCAAATTACAAATATCCGCTTTTGCATGGTAGAGTGAAGCAAAAAGTGTTTCCAAAAGAGCGCGGATATTTACAGACTGTTTACGGCTGACGCAAAAGGCTGGCGGAGCAAGAGAGCAAAAGAGTATGCATAAAGGAGTATACATATGGAAGAAAGAGATTTGGACAAGGCGCTGGATTTGGTGTCAAAGCTGTTAATCGGTGAGGAAGTGAACAAAAGTCACAGGGAAAATTTAGCCCTGTACGAGGAGTACGTGTCGAATGCGGATGTATACGATTGTGTGCACAGGATTTTAAAAAGGCTGAATCTGAGTCTGTATGAATATAAGGAAGGACTGTATGTCACGGCTGGGGAGAAAAACCGGGTGTTCGGCTATACAAACGAAGAATTGAAAAAGGCGCTCGGCATCCGGCTGAACCGAGAACTGTATTTGTGCTATTTTATCATTTACAACATGATTACCTGTTTTTATCACGATTCGGCCGGGTATACCTATACGGAATATATCAAGGTGGAGGACATGATCCGTGTGGTCGATGAGTCTCTGCAGGGGGTCCTGAAAAAAATAGAAGTTCTGCTGCTGAACGAGGTGGAAGAAAACAGCTTCCGGCAGCTTGCGCTCATCTGGGAGGATTTGCCGGCGGCTTCGGCGGAGGATCCTGTTTTTCGGGCAGCGCGAAACTCCAAGGCAGGGTATGTCAAGCTGGTTTGTAATTTTTTGTGTGCCCAGAAGCTTTTGCTGGAAACGCAGGAGCGGTATTATCCGAGCGAACGTCTGCGGGCGCTGGTGGAGGATTATTTTGAGGAATATCAGGGAAGACTGCATGAAATTATGTCAACCGACTGCGAAGACATAAAACAGACGAAAGAGGAGGAACAGGAGTATGCCACAGATAAACCGGATTCGGGTGAATAATGTCAAATACAATTTCGGCACACAGTTTTATGATGATTTTGTCATGCGTTTTTCAGGGGAAAATACGATTTATGACCTGGCAAACGGCGGCGGAAAGAGTATTCTTATGCTCCTGCTTTTTCAAAATTTAATTCCGAACTGCACGCTGGACGAAAAGCAGCCCATAGAAAAGCTGTTCCGTTCCGGGAACGATAATACGGTGATACATTCCCTGATTGAGTGGAAATTAAATGCCTGCGATGTGAAAAACGGATTTCAGTATATGACGACAGGTTTTTGTGCCAGAAAGGCGAAGGACCGTGCATCCGACGGGGAGGAGGGCAGGGATACGGCTGCGGTTGAATATTTTAATTACTGTATTTTTTACCGGGATTTTCAGGAAAATGATATTTTAAACCTGCCGCTTTCCGGGAAAGAGGAGCGCATAACATTTCAGGGGTTAAAAAACTATCTCCGTGACCTGGACAAAAAGGATTTCAGTGTGCAGGTCCATGTGTTCGACAGAAAGGGAGATTACCAGCAGTTTATAAGCAATTACGGGCTTTATGAGAGCGAGTGGGAAATTATCCGCGGAATCAACAAAACGGAGGGGCACGTCAGGGCATATTTTGAAACACACTACAAAACGACAAGAAAAGTTGTGGAAGACTTATTAATAGAAGAAATCATAGAAAAATCGTTCCGCACAAAAACACAGCACGTGGAGGGCGAACAGGAGATTGCGCAGACACTGCTTGACATCAGGGATAAATTAATGGAGCTGGCGAAAAAGAAAGGGGAAATTTCCCACTATGACAGCCAGATGGAGGCGCTGGACAGTTTTGTGACGCGTCTGTCCGGTTTAAGGGGGGTGTACGGCAGAAAAGCGGAGCTGGAAGAGGAGTTAGTCAAAACGAACTACACGGCGCAGCACGAATTACAGCAGAAGAAAAGCAGGCTGGAGGAATTAGAAGAACGGACATCGGACATGGCACAGCAAAGGGCTGCCATGACAAGGAATCTGGAAAATGTACGCCTGATGGGGGAAGAGCACATACTGGATGAACGGAAAGCGGACGCCGGAAAAATACGCGCCCGCTATGAATTGTATGAGAACAACTGCCGCCTCATGGAAAAGGAATTAAATGAATTAGAGGCTGCCAATGACTTTTTTGACTATCTGGAACAGAAAAAGCAGCTGGAGGTGTTGAAAAATGTGCTGGCAGGCAGTCTGGACAACCATGAGGAGGTGCTGGAGGAACTGTACACCTTAAGCTACAACCGCAGGCTGCAGATAGAGAAGGAGCAGTTAGAATTACAGGAGAAAAAAGAGCAGTACGACAAAGAAAGCGGGGAGCTTCAAAAGCAGCTTGCCGTTCTGGATAAAGAGGAGCGCCGTGCGCAGCAGGAGGCAGCTGTTTTTGAAAGCACAGAAGGCCGTCTTTCTTTGACCGTGCAGGAGCTGGAAGAGCAGCTGGAAAAGCTGCGCAAAAAAACAGGTTCCGGTCAGACGCAGCTGGTGCTGCTGGAAAACAGCAAAGAGCAGCTTGACAAAAAAACAAAAGAGCAGGAGGAAGCAGCGGCAGAGTTAGAGCAAATCCGGCAGCAGCGGCAGAAGGCTGAGACTGCCATAGAGAAAATGTCCTGGGAGTCAGAACAGCAAAAGGAGCATTTTACTGCAGTGCAGAAGGAGCATGAACACGCAAGGCAGCGTCTTAAAAAGCTGGAGGACGGACAAAAAAAGCTGGACCAACTGGAGGAGATTTATGGGGCAAAGGGTGCAAAAGCGTTGCTGGAGCGCACCCTGGAGGCATACAAAGGCATCGGAGCAAAGACGGCTGCCCTGCGGGAAGGGATAGAACAGCGAAAAGAAGAGCTTGCGCTGGAAGAGGTGCCGGTTCCCATGCGTCCCAGGGAAGCCGTGCAGAAGCTGGTTGCCTATGTAAACAGACATTTTGATGAAAAAGCCTGCGCCGGCTGTGAGTATGTGATGCGTTTTGAGCCGGAGGAAAGGGAAGCGTTGCTGGAAAAAATGCCTTTTCTGCCATACTCTGTAGTCATCTTTGAAAATTTTGTCGACCTTTCTGTGGACAGGGGGCTGCAAAAAATGAGCCCGGAGGGGGAGTTTATTCTGTTTGTGGAGCAGTCACTGCTTGCGCGTCCGGCAGACGAATGGGCAGAGCAGAGAACCGTGTTTGCATTGCAGGACAATGGCATTTTTTATGACAAAGAAAAAATAGAACATTTGTTCGAAGTAAAAAGGACAAAGCTCCGGAAAATGGAAGAGGAGCTTGCCCGGCTGCAGGAAAATGAACAGGTACTGAAAGAAGATATGGCATTTCTTTACACTGTTTTACAGGAGGAAGAAGCGCTGCAGACGATTCGGGAGAGCTACAGGAAAACGCTCGGCATTCTGAAAAGCCGGCAAACCGTACAGAAGGAAAAAGAAAAGCAGGAAAAAGAGTTAAAGGAGCAAATTAAGGCGCTGGAAGCGCTGTGCAAGGAAAAAGAGGAGATATACCGGAAAAACCAGCAGACTTGTGAAAATCTGGCGAAGATGGAACAGCTGTATCAGCAACTTGTGCAGAAGGAAAAGGAATTACAGGCATGCCGCAGGGGTAAGGAGGAAGCCCGGAATGTGGAAAACAAATGTCTGAAGCAGCTGAAAGAGCTTCGTCACAGCCAGGCAAAGAGCGAGCAGGCGGCGCGCAATGTGGAGCAGGCTTTGCAAAAGGCAGAGGAGGACTGGAAGCGGTATGCCAGATATTACAAAGAGGACGGCAAATTCCCTGTGCTGGAAATTACAGCGGAGGAGTTAGAAAGTCTGTTTGAGGGAAGACGGCTCATTTATGAACAGGAGCATGCGGATGTATCAGATAAAAAACAATTGATAGCAGTACATGAAACTGCAATGAAAAAATGTCTGGAATCCATCCGGTACAAAGGATTTGAAATAGAAGCGCTCGAAAAATTAAATGAGGAGCACAGGCTTGTCAGGACGCCGTTAGAACAGCTCATGCGGCAGAAGGGGGCTCTGGAGAGGGAACAGGACGTCCTTGCAAACAGTGTAAAAGAGATGGCGGATGCGCAGACGAAGCTGGACAGGCAGGAAGGAAGCGTCCGCTATGGCAAATCGGCTTACGAAGAAAAATACGGCGCCTATGAGCCATTGGAGCTGGAGCCCGGACAATGGGATATCTATGTACGGGAGACGAAGGAACGCCTGGAAACGCTTTCCGGACAGAGTGCAGATTTTCAGAAGGAGCAGAAGGAGCTGGAAAAGCTCTGCAGCAGATTAGAATCCATGATGGAAGAGCTGGAACGGATGGTGCAGAATTTTGAGATTCCGGCACAGCGTTATGAGGGGGCTTTGCTGACGGGCGTGTCTTTATATGATACCTATAAGTCGGTGAGAAAGAAATACGAACGCATGGCAAAGGAAGAACAAAGCCGCCGGGAGGAGTTTGAGAAGGATAAGGCCAGGCTGCAGGATACCCTGAAAATGCTGGGAGCCTATGATCTGGCGCAGGAGATTGAAAGGAGTCTTGCGCGTCCGGGCACGCTGCAGGATGTAGATATGCAGATACAGAAGCTGTCAAAAACAATGGAATGTATTCTTCTGGAAAAAGAGCGCATCGTCAGAGGCATCGAAAATATGGAAGTCATCAAAGAAAATTTTGAAAACCGGTGTCTTCAGACGTGCAGCACAATAAAGGAGGCGCTTGAGCGGCTGCCGGGTCTTTCCGTAATCCGCCTGGACGACAAACCGGTGCATATGATTACGCTGCAGATTCCATATGTCAGAGAGGAGCAGTATAAAGAAAGAATCTCGCGCTACATTGATGAGATTGTGGAGCAGGCAGATTCATTTCACAGCACTGCCGAGCGGCTAAAATTTATCCGGAGCAGACTGGCCTGGAAACGTCTGTTCTCTGTCATTGTAAAAGATATGGACCGGATCCGGCTGCAGCTGTATAAACGGGAGCGGATGAAGGAGCAGAGCCGTTACCTGAAATATGAAGAGGCAGTGGGGAGTACCGGCCAGTCCCAGGGGATTTACATCCAGTTTTTAGTGGCTGTCATCCATTACATTTCCAGCATGAATGCGAAAAAAGCCGACGCGTCTGTTCTGAAAAAGGTAATTTTTCTGGATAATCCGTTCGGGGCGGCAAAGGACATATATATATGGGAGCCAATTTTCCAGCTGCTGCGGGCAAATCATGTGCAGCTGATTGTACCGGCCCGCGGAGCAACGCCGGCGATTACCGGACGGTTTGCAGTGAATTACATTCTTGGACAGAAGCTGGCTGGCGGAAGACAGCAGACGGTTGTTGTGGATTACCGCAGCCAGGTGCAGACCGGGCAGATTGAATATAAGGAAATCGAGTATGAACAGGGGATATTGCAGCTGGATGAAGAGCCGTCCGGAGAGGAAGAATAGAACTGACAGGTTTTTCAGACATGCAGTTTGACTGCAGGAATTGTATTAAGTTTTCAAACATTTCGAAAAATATATACAATAAAAATAGTTTATTCAAAAAAATAATAAAAAAATTTAAAAAAGTAGTTGACAAATCCAAAAGTGTGTGATATTATAAACATATAAAAGGAAGAGCACTTGATTCAGTGAATTCCCCCTGAAGGGCGTTAATGGAGAGAGCGGCTTGTGATAAGAAAGGAAGTGATTCCAATGGATATGGAAGAATTAGGAATTCATGGAAGCACTGGCAAGAGAGGAATCCATACCTGCAAGATAAGCCTTTATTTATAGAGAAAAAGTCCAGCATGATAATATGAAGTGTCAGAATGAAAACGGACAGATCAACATCAGGTTTCGAACTTGTTAGTCATGAATTTCAAAGACAGTCAGGTTAGACTCATGAGAGAATTATGAATATTGAAGGCATATACTTCAATAGGAGAATCTGGAAAAAATTGTATAGAATTCAAACGTGCAGCAGTGAACTGGTGTATGGCGAAGGTATATGCAAGAGATTTATTTTTAATGAAAGATTTGAATATATTTTATGAGACAGGCAGCAGGTTGATACGATAAAAATGCTTCTGACAGATAATAAAGTTTTATAATTGAATAACAATTCCGCACAAGAGCGGTTTTATAAAAAAAGAACTTCCGGCTGGAAGTTCTTTTTTATGTTTTTTTTGTTAACTGTTTTGACATTATGGTAAGGGTGTGTTACACTTAAAATAGCGTTTTTTATCTTACAGGAAATAGAAGCAGGAATGACCGTTATAGAAAATCAGCAGAGGTGAATTTTGTGGACAAGTATGAATACAAAATAAAAGCAGAAGAGATTATCAGGCTGGCAGGCAAAAAACAGTATCCCGCCGCTGTACGGATTGCGGATGAAATACGGTGGGAGAGGGTAAAAAATATACAGATGCTTTGTACGGTCAGCGAAATTTATGAGCAGGTTGGGAAATATGATGAAAGTAAGGATGTTCTGCTGCTGGCGTATAACCGTTCTCCAAACGGAAAAATGATTGTATATCGTCTGGTGGAATTGTCGATTGCCCTGAAAGATTACCAGGAGGCGACCGATTTTTATCATGAATATGTACAGATGGCTCCGAATGACAGCAATGCTTTGATTTTGAAATATAAACTTTACAAGGGCAGAGGTGCGAAGCTGCAGACGCTGATAGCCATTTTGGAGGAATTTAAGACAAGAGATTATGAGGAAGAATGGATTCTGGAACTGGCACGTCTGTACCATCAGGCCGGTGATGGGGAGAAATGTGTGGAAAACTGCAATGAAATTGATTTGTGGTTTAATAAGGGTCCCCGCGTCTTACAGGCCTTAGAGCTGAAAAAAATATATGCGCCGCTTACGCCGCTGCAGGAAAAGAAGCTGCAGAAGCGGGGCAGATACGGAAAGGAAACGCTGGCTGAAGAACCGGTAAAAGAGGAGTGGAGCGAAGAACCGGAACCGGACATGCAGGAGGAAAGAAAAACCATATTGCAATATGAGCAGCCGGTACAGAATTTGCAGTCGCCGCAGGCCACAAAGATGCTGGCAGAGCCGGAAACAGAGGCTGCCGCGGACTGGCCGGTTTACGGTGAAAAGGAAGCAGCGCTGTCCCAGCCCCAGGCAGATGCCGTACCGGATATCAGTATAGTGCCGGACCAGCCGGACCCGGTATGGGAAGCCGAAGAGTCAGGGGAACAGCTGATTGGGAAAACGGTGGGCAGTATACTGGGAAAACCAGCGGAAGGAACTGTGGCAGATGCCATAATTAAAATGACAAAAATGCAGGCAGACACGGGGATTGAAAAAGGATTCTCTATTTTGCCGAAGGGGAATGTTGTAAAGAAGGATGCACCGGAATATGCATTTAATCTGCCGGGTGGTGTGGAGGAAATGAAGATTCCGATTCAGAAAGAGGAGCTGTCAGCCGTTCGGACAGAAAGGGCCGGACAATTACAGGATGCAGCAGCTGATTCAAAAAGGGAACAAATGTTTGAAAATAGGGCGTTGCAATTTGAGCCGTCAGACCTGCAGACAGAAGGGACTGAAGAAGAGGCACCGCAATTTGAGCCGTCAGACCTGCAGGCAGAAGAGCCTGAAGAAAAAGCACTGGAATTTAAGCCACTGGACCGGCGTGCAAAGGGACTGAATCTGCCTGCCTCCGAGCCTGCAGCGGATACGGAGGATGAGCCGGAGGAAAAGCCAAAGGGGCTGCTTGGGAAAATGCTGTCCAAATTTACCATGGAAGATGATGAGTTGGATGATGACTTTAATGACGACTATGAAGACGATGACGATGAAGATAGCCGGGAAGAGAGAATGGTCACAAGAGGGCTTACAGGCCAGTATGAAAAAATTGTGATGGAGGATGAGGAAGAGGATGATTCGGATCCCCTGAATGCAAGGCTGGCGGAGCCGGCGGCTGAAGAGGAAGAGGAGTATGAATATATTTACGGCGACGAGGACGAGGCAGAGGAATATGAGGATTTAGACGAGGAAGACGGGCAACCGACCAGGGAAAATAAACGGTTCCGTTTCTTTCGGAATACGATGGAGGATGATGACCTGTTTGAGGAAGAGGAGCCCTATGAAGAGGAATTCTATGAGGAAGAACAGACAGGTGCATCTTTGCAGGAACCGACGATTCCGTTGTCCTATGCGGCGAAGTATGACACGCTTAATTTGCAGAAGGAGCTGGCGAAAAGCATTCAGCAGCTGATGGACGCTACCGAAAAGGAGACGGTGGATTCCACGCTGGAAAATGTCAAAAAAATGGTGGAGCGGAGTAATATTCCGGAGCTGACGGAGACGATGCGTTTTAAGGCCGTGCGCGGCAGTATGTTAAACCGTGTTGCAAAGAAGCAGGCAGAAAAGCTGGAACAGGGGAAAGATATCGAGTCTGTTGTTTCGGATAATTCGATTCATATACAGCTGCCGGATACGCTTTTGCCGGCGGAGGATGCGACGGTTTCTATGGCTGAAGCGCGTCCCAAACCAATTGCAGAGCCTGCGATAAGGCTAAAGGTGACAGAGGAGGAGCAGCATACACCGATAGAGAATATCCTGACTAGGGAAGATGACGGGCAGTTAAGTCTGTTAATGCCGGAAGAAAGTCCCGAAGAGGAACAGATTGCAGGCCAGTTGAATATGGAAGATGTATTAAGGGAGTGGGAAAAGCAAAAACTGCTCAGTGAAAATGACAAAGAGAAGCGTGCGCTGGAGGAAGCGAGAAGACGGGCGCTGGAGGAAACCCGGGGCATCATGACAGAGATTATGGGATTATTAAAGGATGTAATTCCCAAAATTGGTGCAATTAAGGACGGCGAAGAAAAAATGTCCGTTCTTGCCAAGTCTTTGGAAAAGGTACAGATGACCCTGCCCCTTACCCAGGGAGTTGTCGAAGCAGCAGAAGACAGCAAGGAGGCGGCATCCGCGATAGAGGCTGCCTGTGCGGAAGCTGTGATAGAACTGGAAAAGATGGAAGGGCTTGCGGAAGAAGCAACGAAAGACCCGGTTGATGTAATGGAGGATGAGATTGAAAAGGATTTGCCGGAGGGAACAGAGGAATTAGCATGGGAGCCTGAAGAAGAACCAGCAGAAGAAGCCGGTGACACGCAAAACCGTTATTTGCAGGAACAGATGGCTCTGCAGGGCGTGTTCGACGGTGCTCCGCAAGATGGGGAAACGCTTTTTGCAGAGCCGGAAAGGGAAGCAGAAAGTGAAGAGGTAACAGAGGATGTAGAGGCAATTTTAGAAGCGGCGCTGACAGACGAGGACGGGAATCCGTATGAAGAAGAGGAAGTTTCGGTAGAATTGGTACCGGAGTTTGCAAAAAATACAGAGACAGCTTTGGAAGATGAGGAAGAGGAAATTCCATATGGCGGGCTGAAAGAAGAGATTGATGATGGGCTAAGCGAAGAGCAGAAGGAGATTCTTGCATATTTTCTGGCCATTAAGGCGATTCGGCCAACCATAACAGATATTGTAAAGCGTACCGAGTATGCACCGGAGCACATGATTGTCACAGGCGGGGAGGGCAGCGGCAGAACCTCCATAGCCATGCGCATTATCAAGGCAGCCCAGGTGCACAAGGATGATAAAATTGAGACAATTGCAAAGATTAAGGCGACTTTGCTGAATCAAAAAAAAGTAACAGAAATTTTTGATAAAGTCAATGGAGGCGTTTTAATTATTGAACAGGCAGGCAGTCTGAAGCCGACTACGGTTTATGCGATTGAAGAAGCACTTTACAGCAACCGTTATTATGTGCAGATGATTCTTGTAGATACCAGGTCTGCGATTTTTAAATTGCTTCGGTCAACAACCAGCTTTTTAAATGATATTCAGATGTGTATCGATTTGCCGGTATATAATAACAATGAGCTGGCGGAATTTGCGAAGACCTATGCCCAGGTGAACGGATATGTGTTTGACGGTATGGCAATTCTGGCGCTTCACAGTGTGATAGAGCTGTTCCAGACGGACCAGCATGCGGTTAATCTGGAGGATGTGAAAAACATTATGGATGAGGCTATGGAACGTGCGGACCGAAGAAGCAGAAAATTATTTGGAAAGCTTTTTAGTAAAAAAACGGATGATACAATATTACTTGAGAGTGACTTTGAGTAGGAAACATTGGGTGACAAGAATAATCATGTAAGGGGTAAGGCGTATGAAAAAAAACAAAAGAAACGGAGATTTGATTCAGATTCTTTTAAATATTGTGATTCTTGGAGTTTTTTCCATTGTAGAAAACTGGCTGTTATTTTTCTATGGACAGTCGTGGATGCTTGTAGTGATATTTGGTGTTCTCATGATTTTGGTAAGCTGTCTGCTGGCAATTAATATTTTTAATTGTGTCAGGTCTGTTACAGGAACAGCCTCATCTCAGACGGAGGGACAATCCGCAGATTCAGCCGGGAATGACAAGCAGATTTATGCATTGCTGTATAAGCAGATGAAGGAAATTCAAAAAAATCAGCTGCTTGGAACGAAGGCAGTTTTAGATAAAATGAGCTCGCTCTCTGCCGGGGAGAAGGAACAAATCCGCGCGATATTACAGGAGGCGGCGATTGGTTCTGTGGCGGCAGAAAATAAGGTTGCTGTGCCGGAGGCTGATTTTGTGGCGGAAAATGAGACAACTGTGCCGGAGACTGATTTTGCGGTGGCAGAAAATGAGACGGCTGTGCCGGAGGTTGATTTTGCAGCAGGGGAAAATGAGACAGCTGTGCCTGAGGTTGGTTTTGCAGCAGGGGAAAATGAGACGGCTGTGCCGGAGGTTGGTTTTGCAGCAGCGGAAAATGAGATTGTCATGCCGGAGGGGATTTCGGAGCCCAATAATGTTATACAGCCGGAAGAAGCTGTTGCAGAGCCGGAGGAAGCGGATTTTACATCGGACAATCTTATGCCGGAGGAGGATGGATCCGGCCTGGAGGATTTGCTGGACGGAGTGCTGGGGGATGATCCCAATAAAGAATTGACACCAGATGAAATTGCGGCTCTGTTTGCGAATATAAACTAGAGTGTGTCTGAAAATTCATTCACTACCAGTCACTTTGCCCGGGCGGCAGAAGAATGCCCATCGAGTTAAATGGATCTAAGAAGGGATCGTAGATGAAATATATTGTACTTGACTTAGAGTGGAATCAGGGAACGGAACGAACAACAGTTCGGACAATGCCATTTGAAATTGTAGAGATTGGTGCAGTGAAGCTGGATGATGCATTTGCGGAGATCGACCGGTTTCAAGTTTTGGTCAGGCCGCAGGTATACAAGACGATTAATCGGGAAACGAGAAGAGTGGTTCCGCTTGATATGAAGGAATTAAAAAGAGATGGTGTGCCGTTTTGTGAGGCGATGCGGCTTTTTTTTCAGTGGTGCGGAAAGGAACCTTATTCTTTTTGTACCTGGGGAAGTATGGATTTGACGGAATTTCAGCGGAATTTGAAATATTACAGGTTAAAGCCGCCGTTTGAAACTCCGGTTTATTACTATGATATCCAGAAATGCTTCGGCATTGAGTATCCCGATGAAAAGGGCTTAAGCTCCCTGCAGGATGCGGTGGACAAAATGAAGATAAAGCCAGAGGAGCCTTATCACCGTGCGCTGAGCGATGCTCTTTGTACATCGAAAGTGATGAGAAAAATGTCCCGGACAATTATAAAACAATATTTTTCCGTGGATTACTATGAGAATCCAAAAACAAAAGAGCAGGAGCTGCATATAGAGTATCCGGATTATACGCTGTTGATATCAAGAGAGTTTGAGCGGCGTGAAGATGTTATGAGAGACCCGGATGTTTCCAGTACCCGCTGTATGGTATGCAAAGGGCCCGCAAGACGGAGAATTCCGTGGCACACCAACAGCAACCGGATTTATTATTCGGAAGCGCTCTGCCCCAAGCATGGGTATGAATATGGGAAAGTCCGTATTAAGAAAACAGACACCGGAAAATTTTATGCGGAAAAAACCATAAAAATGCTGTCGGATAAAGAAGAAAAAGAAGTGCAAAGACGCTGGCGTGAATTTCGTGAAAGGCGGAATAAGAAGAAAAGAGAACAGCGTTTGAGCAGCAAAAGGCCTGTTCCGAAGAAAAGAGGGGGCAGACAGGAAAAGAAAGCTATTCCGTAATATCCTCAATATCGTCTAACTCGTCGAACCCTTCAAATTCGCTTTTTAAGCGAGGGGTTTTTGACGTGCCGACGCTCTTGCGGACAGTCGGTCTGGCTTTTTTATTTTTACGGGTTTTATGTCTTTTATGATGTCTTGTCTTTGGTTTTTCTGCGGACTCATGTTGGCGTTTTGAGGGCAGGTCCGCCTCGAAAATACCGTTTCGCACACAATATAAAATAACCAGAAGAAATCCAAGCAGACACAAGGCAATTAAGGAGAGAAGAAGAACCTTTTTTACAGGGAACGGCCTGGACTCTTTTTTTGGATTGGCGGAAGCTTCCGGCGGTTTACCTGTTGTTTTCTGTTTGCCCGGGGTATAATTGATTGGAACATTTCCAACAAAATGTTCTCCTAATTTGCAACTGACCGTAGCAATTTGTCCGGAATCGCCTCCGGTAAACTGTATGGCGGGCACAATATTTACGGGAGTGGCCTGGTTAGGGAGTACTAACTGCGCCTGGCTGCCCAGAACGATTTTTCCGTTATCTTTGGAGAGCGGATTATTTTTAATCGGAAAAAAGCCGTTGCTGCTTAACTGCAATCCCAAATCGCTCTCTGTTACCGGAATTTTTTTAAAGTTGTTAAATCCATAATCTAACAATGCGATAGTATCTTTATAATGATAGCTTTCTTCTGCCTGCATTACGACACAGATAAGTTTCATGCCGTTTTTTTCGGCAAAAGTCACCAGAGTGTTGCGCGCTGCATTGGTATAACCGGTTTTGCCGCCGGTACAGTATGCATATTGATAGGGGCCGCGTTTCAGCATGCTGTGATGGTTCGCAAAGGGCCGTTCCTCTGCCGTAAGATTTGTAGCAGGGATTTTGTAACTGATTGTTTTCGTAATCGTTCGGAATGTGGCGCTTTTGTATGCTTCCTGCGAAATCAGGGCCATATCATGTACGGAAGTGACGTGAGAATCGTCTGGAAGACCGTGGGGATTGGCAAAATACGTTTCCGTGCAGCCAAGGACGGCCGCTTTTTCATTCATCATACGGATAAAATTGTCAATATTTCCGCCGCCGATATGCTCGGCAACAGCATAGGCAACCTCGTTGGAGGATGCGAGCATAACCGCATAGAGAGCCTGTTCCAGCGTAATCTGTTCATTTTCTATCATGCCGATGCGGGTTCCCTCAACTTTATTGATGGAATCATAAGAAAATGTTACGGTGTCCTGCAGGGAACCGTTTTCCAGGGCAAGCAGGGTTGTCATAATTTTGGTAATGCTTGCCGGATAATGCTGTGCGTGGATATCTTTTTCGTAAAGAATTGCGCCTGTATCCGCCTCCATGACAATAGCAGAGGCAGACTGGACATCCGGCGCGGCCGGCCAAAGCTCCTCAGCGGATGTGACGGCTGCCGGAAGAAGTGAGGCGTAAGCCAGAGTAATCAATAAAAATGTGTGTAATCTTTTTTTTATCTTCATTGGAATCCCCCAGATGTTTCAAAAGGTCTTTTATTCCCGCGGGCAATTTCATTTTGCCATTTCATGCAGGCGGCGGTAAAGCTTCTCCTGCTCGGCAGGGTCTTTGCAGTATGTAACGGCAATCAGCTTCTGGTTTGGCGTCCAGAGTCTGGAAAATGCGTCAAATGCATCGTTGGCACTCCCGACAGCACGGGCATTGACAACAACACCGGTCCCTGCAAAGGCTTCTGCAAAGACTTCAGGATTATTGGGTGACGGGTCGGTTTCAATGGAAAATGCGCCGTCAACAGTTTTTAAATGAGCAAATCCTTTGACCAGGTCGATTTTATTTTCCCATGTTCCGCAGGAATGGTAAACTGTTCCGCCGAAGGCGGCACCGATTTTTTCATCGGAGGGCTGGAAAAGCTCTGCGTAGTCTTCCGGGTTCAGCATGATGGAATTGTCGTCGCTCATGCCGGCGCCCGTAAAAGCACGGCTGCTCGCAAACCCATGTCCCGGACTTGCGAGACAGTCTCCAATTAAAGCCTGCTGTTTTTTTAAGAATTCAATTAATAAATCGGCGGTAAGATTAGCCACCTGTGCGACGGAATCCGGGTCATCGTATACTTCCATGAACAAATCTGTAATCGGAAGAAGATAGGACATCATGTTCAGCGGCGCCTGTATATCGCAGAAGGACATCGGAATCTTCCCTTTTGTCTGTTCCAAAAAGTATTCTTCCATCTCTAAAATGTGTTTTCCAATGTCTGTATCCGCAATGGGCTTTACATCTGCATTCAGAATATCTTCCGCGCAGCTGAACTTTGGCTCCACACTGGGAGCCTGTCCCTCCTGCCAGTGATAGTCTGCACCAAAAGCGGCGGCAATATAACCGATTCCGTACCAGGGCTCCAGAAAATTGGCAATGTCCGCCTTGTACTGCATGCTCAGTTTCAGTGCGCCGAGCTGCAGCCGCAGGGATTCTCTGTAGTCTTTGCATTTATCGTAAAAAACGCCGTCTGCGCGCACACGCCGGTACACCAGCAGTCCATGGTCCTGCGAGGCAAAGGCTTTGTTGGATTCTAATAATTGGGATTCGTAATCTGCGTAGGCGTCCAAATCAAAATCTTTTACATCAATAGGTTCTACATGTGTGCCCTGTGAATCGCGCACATTGGTGTCAAATTTGGCCATAATGACTCCTTTCTGTTTTGGAACGCAATTCAAACATATGTTCGAATTGTTCTTTCGTATCAGGCGGGATTTTCTGATTGCCTGATATTAATTATTTTTTAGATATTCATGACGAATTATTACAAAAATATTACTATTTTAACAATAATATCTTTTTGCGGATTTGTCAATAAAAATATAAGGACAGCGGCATGGATTTGAGAGTCGGTCGGTAATATATTTAGTATATCACAAATCAGGCATAACATTTATCATATTTTAGCAATCAGCCACTTTACGAAAAACATATTTTACGATATACTTTTTATATAAACAATCAGCAGTGCGGAATTCATAAAGCAGGCATAATAGTATTGATTATAAGGAGGTTTTATAAAGATGTGGAAGCATGTAGCCAGAAGAGGATTGGCAGCGGTTCTGGCTGTCGGGATGGGATTAGGAATGGCTGGGGCAGGCAGGACCGATGCCGCCCAGAATCAATATTTGGATTATATAGAAGAAAAAAATTATGTGAATGGACATATGAATGGGAAGGAAGCAGATAGTAAGCCTAAACAGATTATATTGGGCGACTGGGACGGCAACGGTGTGCTTGAGCTTGCGGATGTAAAAAATATTTTAAGGGCAGCGCTGAATCTTCAGGCGCCTACGCAGTGGCAGAGCTATGTGGTTTCGGAAAATAATTTTATTCAGCTGGGTGATGCGCAGATAGCGCTGAAGACCGCGCTGAACCTTCAGAAAAAGTCTTATATTGAAGTACTGGATTCCACAAATATGGAGACTGTATATGAAGAGGTCATAGAAAGAGACTGGAGCATGACTCTGCATGACAATACAAAAGCCTACAGGGACAAAGCCGAAGCACAGGAATATCTGGCTTCTTATTCAAAAGGATATGAAGGATTAAAACAGGCAGTAGACAGCATTCCGGAGGAGCAAACGGAAGGAAAGTGTATTTTTATTTATACAAAGGCAGTTCAGGCGGGTGATAAAAAGCAGGCGGGCATTGAACATATTTGTAAGAAAAAGGTTGAAGGCATGGAGCGATGCTCGATAGAATTCGAGGACAGCAGCGAAGTGGAGGGAATGAAAAATAATTTATATATTAGTGTGCGGCTGCTTCCGGAAGAATTTTGCGAGAGTGAAGACTGGGAGACCGATTTTGTTAAAAACAATCGGGATGTGAAAGCAAATATTTCGACGTACTGTGTGCAGGCCGTGTCTTCTGAAAATGAAAAGCCGCTTTCCTCCTATGAGGTGATTACGTCCGCAAAGGAAGCGCAGAATTTTATCAGTCATTTAAAACAGGAATATGTGGTGTCTGAGCCAGAAGAGCCGGGATACGGTGAGAATAGTCTGCTGGGTGCGTTAAATAAAACGGATTCTTTTTATGAACAATATACTCACATCGTATACAGGGGAAGCGTTCCCTTTATGAGAGGCAGGAAGAAACTGGACTGGACCGTGAACCAGGATGAGCTGGCAGTTACCTTAGACTGTGAGAACTGGAAGCTGGGTGAAAGAGATGCGGACGCAGACGATGAGAGTTTTGTGTATTTTTATGTGATTGTGTTAAAAAATGACCTGATTGCAGACCGGAAGCTGGTATTTTCTGCTTCAGAGCAGACAAAGGATGTGAGCCTGCAGGGAGAGCAGAAGCATTTCGTTCTGGAACCGGAAGGGGATTATTATTATAATTTCTGGTTTGGGATTGGAAGTGAGGAACAACGAACAGATGTTCTGGGCAAGCTGGGTGCGAAATTTAATAAACCAGGCCAGCAATCCTACCAGGAGCTGGAGGAAGCATTGAAGACGGCAGATTTGGAGTCCTGTGATGTGATGGTGGCTTTCGGACTGAACAGGATGGCAGAGTCTTACCAGCCCGGTCAGACAGAATGTGTTGTTGCAGTCTCAATGGATTATGGTGTGGATTTTTCTTACAGTAAGGGAGGAATGACATGGGAACCGGGAAAGCAGATTGCCAGCGTGTTATATTTGCCAAAAGGAAGTCTGGAACCCCATTTGTCCCGTTATAAAAACGATGTACCAGCGTATAGCGAAGAAGACAAAGTCCACAGGTTAATGGAGATAACGAAAATTGAGAAGGAAAATAAAAAAATATTTTTGGAAAACCGCAATTGGACGGACTGGATGGATCGGGAATGTGTCATTCATATTTCGGACCAGACAGAAATTACATGCAATGAACAGAGGTATGAACTGGAAAATCTTCATGTGGGCGATATTGTAGATGTGGATTATATAGACTGGATTGGCGGCAGTTCGATTCTTTTACAGGGAAACAGTTATATCCGGCTGGTTTACAGCAAAGAGACCGGAGAGGCCTACAGAGGTCTTACGGCGCAGCAGCTGCAGAAAAAGTTTCCGAACAACGCCTACTGGAATCATCCTGTCCTTGAGGACCACGATGAAGAAAGCTATGTGGATACCGGACGGTGCAACAATCCGGACGGATATACATGGGAACCATGCAAGCTGGGAGAATACGGCTGCAACAGCTATGCCAATACCGAATTATGCTATGGATTTGCGGCAAAGCTGGCGGATGACGTATATGGTTCGACCTATTATGAGTGGCCCTGGCAGGATAACTCTATGAAAAATGCAAAACCGGGTGATGTCATTTTCTATTATGGAAATGGGGCAACCCAGGAATTCGGACACCGCGCAATGATTATAGATATCGATGGAGACTATCTGCAGTTAGCGGAATGCAACTGGAATGCGCACTGTAAGATATCCTGGGGAAGGTGGACAAATGTAACAAAGTTCTGGGAATACACCCTGTTCTCGGCGCCGTATGAATTGCCGGGCGGCGGAAAAGGCGTGCTGGACTGAGATTTGGATAATGGATAAAACAACTTTTCGGGGCAGTGTATTGACATTGCCGGAAGGATATGCAAAAATAAAAGCATAGTATTTAATATTCCGGCCAGAGTATGTCTGATGTGAATGGATTTTAAAGCATGTTTTTGTGTAGCGGTTTGTAAATAGCTGAGTTGCTTTGAAACCGGTACACAGGTCGGCCGGAAGGAAAGCAAGGGGTTTTATGCGGCAGGTATATAATAATTTCAGACCGTTTATCTCGATTGATTTTGAGAGAATGGACATTAACACCATTGATAATTATGAGGGAATGCTTCACAAAAGAACGGATAAAATTCCGGTGAGCATTTCCGCCAGACATATCCATCTGAACAGGGAGGCACTCGATATTCTTTATGGAGAGGGATACGAACTGACCGTGTTTCGCGAGCTTTCCCAGCCGGGACAGTATGCTTCCAACGAAAAGCTCACCGTGGCAGGACCGAAGGGGAGCTTTGCGGGGGTTCGTATTTTAGGTCCGCTGCGGAGTGCAAACCAGGTGGAAATTTCTATGACAGACGCCCGTACGCTTGGGGTAAAGCCGCCGGTGCGAAGCTCCGGGGACCTTTCTGGAAGCGCTTCCGTGACATTAATCGGGCCGTGCGGTACGATTGTAATGGAGGAAGGCTGTATTGTCGCGGAGCGGCATATTCATATGAGTCCGGCGGATGCGCAGTATTACGGGGTGTCGGATAAGGAACAGGTGATGGTGAAGGTCCACAATGAAAAAGGCGGGATTCTTGACAATGTGATTGTGCGCGTGCGGGATGATTTTGAACTGGATATGCATATTGATACGGATGACGCTAATGCATTTTTGATAAAAAACAGCGACTGGATTGAATTAAAAAAGAAGATAGATTAGAAACTGCAGTATAAACGGGGCTGTCAGAAAGAGAGAATTTTCTGACAGCCCCGTTCGTATGTCTGCTCTGGGCAGTTTTTTAATCTGCTTTAAAACATCTGCATTAATTCATCGACGCTCGCCGTGCCAATGCGGGTTTCTACAGCTTGTCCATTGTGAAACAGAATAAAGGTCGGGACAGAAGCCACCTGATATTTTTGTGCAAGCTCCGTGCTTTCATCGATATCCAGCTTACAGACCTTTCCCTGCGGGGCAATCTGCTCGCTTAACTTGTCCACCAGCGGGGACATTGCTTTACAGGGCCCGCACCATTTTGCAAAAAAATCAACAAGCACAGGCTTGTCACTCTGAATGACCTCCTGTTCAAAATTATTATTATTTACATTTGTAACCATATATAAATTCCTCCGTTATTTTGTTTTATTTCTTTTTTCGTACCGCATTCAAAAGCCGGTTTACTTCATCCCAGGAGCATTTGATGCGGACGGTAAATTTTTGCAGCTTTTTTTTGTCTGATGCTGCATTTTGTAGAAATCTTTTAAATTTCATACTGTCCCTGAACAAATCATTTTCTGCAGCTTATTTTTCGGTTGGCCGCATAATAAAATGTTGTTTTCTTTTAATATATGCATCAGGCCAAAAACTATTCAGAATGCAAAAAACAAAAGAAGGAAATATATAACAGGAAAGAATTTTTATAAACAAAAGGGTTAGTGTATGTATTACGCCAGAGGTCAGAGCGTGTTTGAAAATTCGTTTACACCAGCCGCACTCCCCAGTTTGCGTGATATTTGCCCCCGAATTCAGGCTTCTTTGCACGGTCGTTTTATTATCATCTTATGAATGGGATTTCCCATAGAAGAAAATCGCTCTTCGTATTCAGTCATGATGTTTCCGGCATTCATGGAAGTGTCATGATGAAGATCAAACGTATGTTCACATAGAATCCAGGCGGATTCCTGTACTTCGTTCAGCGAAAACTCAAACAAAGCCCGGTTATCCGTCTTAAATTCAACCTGTCCGTCTTTCGCAAGGATGGCGTCGTAGCGCTCCAGAAACTGCCGGGAGGTCAGGCGCCGTTTTGCGTGGCGGTCTTTTGGCCATGGGTCGGAAAAATTAAGATAGATGCGGCTGATTTCGCCTTTTTCAAAAATGCCTGTAATATATTCTGCATCAAATCTTATAAAATATAAGTTCGGAAGCTGTTCCTCCTGCTGCTTTTCTACGGCGCGGAGCAGGACGCTGGAATATTTTTCAATGCCGAGGTAATTAATATCCGGGTTTTGCCGGGCGCACTCCATTAAAAACTGTCCTTTTCCCATGCCGATTTCCAGATAAACCGGATTTGAATTTTGAAAGAGCTGACACCACTGTCCTTTCTGTTCCTCTGGATGATGGGCCACAAACGGGCTGTCTGCAATGAGTTCCCGGGAGCCTGTAATGTTTCTTAAACGCATAATAAAAGCCTTTCTTTTTTTTATTATCATTTTACACCAATTTGCACAAATTTCAAGGTGTTTTTTTATACATATTTCACATGGAAAAAAATAATAAATGGGTTTATACTTTAGGAAATGTGCATGGCGATTGGAAAGTGGAAGCAAGTTGTTTGTGCATAATAGATAACAGCCTGATGAAAGGAGCGGATGCAGATGATGAATGAAGTAATTGACCAACTGACGCAGATTGAAGAGCAGGCGGTTAAAATTACGGACAGCACCGGCGTTCAGAAAGCGCAGCTGGTTCAGGAATCGCAGAAGCGGGAGCGGGAGTTTGAGGAAGCATTGAGAGCCCGCACGGAAGAATCCATTCTTGAGATGAAAAAAGAGAATGATAAAAAGATACAGGAGCGCATTGGTGTGCTGCAGCAGGAGCATGAAAAGGCCGTGGAGTGGCTGGAGGAGCAGTACCAGAAGAAACATACGGAGCTTGCAAAGGGAATTGTGAATATTTTGACAGGGGTGTGATACGATGGGCAGTCTGCTTGCATATAGTGGTATTTCCACAAAAATACGCAGTATGCGCAGCCAGCTTCTGCAGAAGCAGGATTTTGAGCGGATGGCAGGTATGTCCTCTGTGATGGAAGCGGTGGAATATCTGCGGCAGAGACCGGCATTTGCCGCCGCATTTTCAATTGTGCAGGAACAGACCATGCACCGTTCGACCGTAGAGCGTCTGCTGTTTTTTACAGAATATAACGACTTTATTAAAATTTACCGCTTTAGCGGTGCCGAGGTCCGGAAATATCTGGATTTATATTTTGCAAATTTTGAGAGGACATTTCTAAAGTCCGCGTACCGCAGACTTGTGGACCGCAGGCGTTCGGCGCTTCTTATGGAAGGGCTGGGTGACTTTTTTAAAAAGCATGCTTCCTTTGACTGTGATAAAGTGGCGAATGCGGAGACGGAAAACGAATTTGTAGAAGCGCTTTTTGGAAGTCCTTATTACGCATGGCTGTATCCTCTGGCTTCACAGGGCGCGTTGTCGCTTTACGAGTGCGAGATGGCGATTGATTCCTATATTTTTATGAATATGTGGAAAAAGCAAAAGAAGTATTTCAAAGGTGAGGAGCTGGGGGCGCTTTGCCGTACCTACGGCTGCCAGCTGGATTTGCTGAATCTTATGTGGATTTACCGTTCTAAGAAGTATTATGACTTGGATAAGGCTGAGCTTTATCAGATTTTACTGCCCATACACTATAAAGTGAGCAGGGCGGAAATTCAGCAAATGGTAGAAGCAGTGAATATGGAAGAATTCCGGGCTCTTTTAAACCAGACCTATTACGGTCAGAAATATGGAGCTGAAATCGAGCATAATGGGAATGGTTTTTATATTGAACGCATTTATCATGCGCTCGTTTATTATATGCACAAGAGGGAATTCGCCAGGCAGCCTTTTTCTGTTGCTGCGGTCAGTTCCTATCTTTATATGAAGCATTTAGAAACAGAGCGGCTGGTTACCGCCATTGAGGGAATCCGGTATGGTCTGCCGCCGCAGATGATTTTAGAATATGAAAAGAACTATAACTTGGAGGTGCTTAACAAGTGATTGAAAAGATGAAATTTGTAAGCATTACCGGTCCGAAGGAGGATTTTGACCGGATGGTGGGGACGTATTTGTCGAACTATGAGGTGCATCTGGAAAATGCGCTTTCAGAGTTAAAAACAATACAGAACCTGCGGCCGTTTATCGAGCAGAATCCATATAAAGATAAGCTGGCACAGGTAAATCTTTATGTGAAGGCACTGCCGGATGCGGAAGCGGCTGCGACGCCCCCCATGGATGCAAAAGAGGCACTGGAAGTAGTGGAAAGGATCCGGCAGAGCGTTGCTTCGCTGGAAACTGCCGACAGCGGGCTGAACCGGGAATTGGACAGGATACGCAGCTTAAAGGCCCTGATTGAACCATTTAAGGAGATTAGCGTGGATCTGCAGAAGGTCAGGGAATTTCGGTTTATTAAGGTTCGGTTCGGAAGAATTGCCAATGAGCATTACAAGCGTCTGGAGCATTATATGCTGGATGATGAGAACAGTATTTTTTATAAATGCGGAAGCGACCTGGAGTATGTATGGGGTGTTTATTTTGTGCCGGAAACAGTGTCAATGAAGGTGGATGCCATGTATGCGTCCATGTATTTTGAACGGATGGAATTGCCGGATGAATGTGAAGGGATGCCGATGGAGGTATATCTGGATCTGGATGCAAAATGCCGGGATCTGGAGGCGAAGGCTGAGGAAATCAGGAAGCAGAAGGTTCAGATATTAGAATCGCAGGCCCAAAAGCTCATGTCTGCGAAGGAGAGCTTAGAGAGCCTGTCAGAGAGCTTTGACATCCGTAAGCTGGCGGCATGCTTTCAGGAAGAGGATGCTGTGTTTTATATATTGTGCGGCTGGATGCCTGCTTCGGATGCAAGGGCATTTGCAGAAGCAATCAAGGAGGAAGAACATACGTTCTGCATGCAGGAGGATGTGGGAGAACAGGCATTTCAGGGGCCGCCGACGAAGTTAAAAAATCCCAGGATTTTTAAACCATTTGAAATGTTTACGAAAATGTACGGCATGCCCAGTTACAATGAGATGGACCCTACGATTTTCATTGCACTGACATATACGATTATTTTTGGGGCAATGTTCGGAGATGTCGGCCAGGGACTGGTTCTGGTTGTGGGCGGCGCATTGCTCTACAAGTGGAAGAAAAATAATCTGGCGGGAATTATTGCGTGTGCGGGTGTGTTTTCCACTATATTCGGCGTGCTGTTCGGAAGCGTGTTCGGGTTTGAGGACGTGATAGAGGCTGTCTGGCTGCACCCGAGAACCAATACGATGCAGGTGCCGTTAATCGGAGAGCTGAATACGGTGTTTGTCGTGGCAATCGGTCTTGGAATGGGCCTGATTCTTCTCACGATGCTGTTTCACATTATCAATGCCATTCGTGAGAAGGATAAGGAGGCTTTATTCTTTGATACAAATGGTGTTGCAGGGCTGGTATTTTATGCCTCGGTTGTCACGGTTGCTGTGCTTTTGATGACGCATCATCCGATGCCTGCTACGGTTGTTTTGCTGGTGATGTTTGTCCTTCCGCTGCTTCTCATTGCATTAAAGGAGCCGCTTGGAAAGCTGGTGGAGCATAAGGCGGGTGTGATGCCGAAGGAAAAAGGGATGTTTGTGATACAGACATTTTTTGAATTGTTTGAGGTTTTGTTAAGTTATTTTTCCAATACACTGTCTTTTATCCGTGTCGGTGCATTTGCAATCAGCCATGCGGCAATGATGGAGGTTGTGCTGACGCTTGCCGGGGTGGAAAGCGGTTCCACGAACTGGGTGGTCATTGTGCTCGGCAATGTCATTGTCTGCGGACTGGAAGGACTGATTGTGGGCATCCAGGTACTGCGTCTGGAATACTATGAAATGTTCAGTCGGTTTTATAAAGGTACGGGAAGAGAATTTATTTCATATAAAACAAAATAACGGAGGTAGGTATTATGTCAAATTTAATTAAAATCACACTGGTGGCAGCATTGTTGTTAAGTATTATAATTCCATTCGGGGTTTATCTTTTGGGAGAGCATTCAAAGAAAAGGTACAAAAAGTCATTGGCGTTTAATGTGTTTATGTTTTTCGGAACCTTTGTCATTGCATCCATCATGATGCTGGCGACACCGGTTGCGGCTGCTACGACGGCAGCGGAAGGCATGTCTGTTGGAAATGGACTGGCGTTCATCGGTGCAGCGCTGGCGACAGGGCTTTCCGGCATCGGAGGCGGTATTGCGGTTGCAAGTGCGGCAAGCGCGGCGCTCGGGGCAATCAGCGAGGATTCTTCTATTTTGGGTAAATCCCTCATCTTCGTTGGACTGGCAGAAGGTGTTGCCCTGTATGGACTGATTATTTCCTTTATGATTTTAAGTAAGCTGTAAAAAGGGGTGCTGCACCTATGAAAATGTTTTTGATAAGCGACAATGTCGATACACAGACCGGGATGCGTCTTGCGGGTGTGGAGAGCGTGGTTGTCCATGAGCGTCAGGAATTTCAGGAGGCTCTGGAAAATGCAGTAAAGGATCCGGAAGTGGGCGTTGTTTTAATTACAGAGGGATTTGGCAGAAAGTTTCCTGACATTATCAGTGATAAAAAAGTGGAGCTGAAAAGGACTTTGATTGTAGAAATTCCGGACCGCCACGGAACTGGGCGGAGACCCGATTTTATTACGGCATATGTCAATGAAGCCATTGGATTAAAATTGTAATGCATGCCCTCCGGGCGGGAATAACAAGGTATACCCACAGGGCATCCCGTAATACATGCCCTCCGGGCGGGAAAAATAAGGTAGGTGAGTCATATGACAAACGAAGAGAAATTAAATAATTTTCGTAATATGGTTATGAAAGCGGTGCGGCAGAACAGTGCGGATGAGCTGGATACGTACCGGGAGTCGTTAGATAATGCGTTTGAGGATTATAAGAAGATGAAGGAGCAGCAGGCGGAGGCTGTAATCAGGGCAGAGCGTGTGAATCTGCACCGGGAAATGAATAAGACTCTGTCTTTGGAGCAGATTAAAATCCGCCATGAGTACACAAAGAAGTACGAGGAACGCAAAAAAGAGTTGTTTGCGGAAGTCAGGGAATTGCTGACACAGTATATGGGGACGCCGGCTTATGAGCAGCTGTTAATCAAACAGATTAAAAAAGCGGTAAAATTCGCACGGGGCGAGCAGGTGATTATTTATATTGATCCTGCGGATGAAGCGCACCATGCGAGTTTGCAGGAGGCTACCGGAGCGGAATTAACGGTAAGTGAATATTCTTTTGACGGAGGAATGCGGGCAGTGCTTCCGAAAAGAAACGTACTGATTGACGAGTCTTTTCAGACCAAGATGGAAGAAGCGATGGAGAATTTTTCTTTCGAAGGAGGGAATTCCGGTGGAAAATAGCATGAGAAGAAGCGGCATTATCTATGGCGTCAATGGACCGATTGTATATATAAAAGGCAGAACAGTATTTCAGATGTCAGAGATGGTGTATGTCGGGAAGAAAAAACTGGTTGGAGAGGTCATCAGCCTGACAAAGGATATGACAACGGTACAGGTGTATGAGGAGACAACGGGAATGATGCCGGGGGAGCTTGTTATCGGGACCGGCGCGCCGCTGGCGGTTACATTGGGACCGGGTATTCTGACCAATATTTTTGATGGAATTGAGCGTCCGTTGTCGAAAATTGCAGAAAAATCGGGCTCATTTATTAAAAGAGGCTTAACGGTCAGTCCCCTGGACGAAGAAAAAGTATGGAAGACCACAGTTCTTTTGAAGGAAGGAGACTTTGTGTCGGGAGGCATGATTTTTGCAACTGTGCAGGAAACTTCTGCGATTGTGCATAAGCCGATGGTACCGCCTGATGTTTCCGGTACGGTGGTGAGTATTGTAAAAGACGGTGAATATACCATCAACGATACCATCGCGGTTGTCCGGATGGACAATGGAAAGGAATATGAACTGAAGCTGGCACAAAAGTGGCCGATTCGTGTGCCCCGGCCGTCAAGAAGCCGATTTACGGCAAACCGGCCGCTGGTGACCGGACAGAGAATTCTGGATACCTTGTTTCCGATTGCAAAGGGTGGAACGGCAGCCGTACCGGGCGGATTCGGTACGGGAAAGACGATGACGCAGCATCAGATTGCAAAGTGGTCGGATGCGGATATTATTGTTTATATAGGCTGCGGCGAGCGCGGAAATGAAATGACGCAGGTGCTGGAGGATTTTTCCAAATTAACAGACCCAAAATCAGGAAGACCGCTTATGGATAGAACGGTTTTGATTGCGAATACCTCCAATATGCCGGTTGCAGCCCGCGAGGCGAGTATATATACGGGCATTACGCTTGCAGAATATTACCGGGATATGGGATATGACGTTGCCATCATGGCGGATTCTACTTCGCGCTGGGCGGAGGCGCTGCGCGAGCTTTCGGGACGTATGGAGGAGATGCCGGCGGAAGAAGGCTTCCCGGCGTACCTGGCTTCCCGCCTTTCAAAGTTTTATGAGCGTGCCGGAATGATGCACAATCTAAACGGGACAGAGGGTTCCGTATCGATTATCGGCGCGGTATCCCCGCAGGGCGGCGATTTTTCCGAGCCGGTTACACAGAATACAAAGCGATTTGTCAGATGCTTCTGGGGACTCGATAAGTCTCTAGCCTATGCAAGGCATTTTCCGGCCATACACTGGCTGACCAGCTACAGTGAGTATCTTGTGGATCTGGCCCCGTGGTATCATGACAATGTTTCAGAGGATTTTCTGGACCACCGGAACCGTATTGTGGCTCTGCTCAACCAGGAAAGCAGCCTCATGGAGATTGTAAAGCTCATCGGAAGTGATGTGCTGCCGGATGACCAGAAGCTCGTGCTGGAGATTGCAAGGGTAATACGGCTTGGCTTTCTGCAGCAGAAT
>CANOFI010000003.1 GCA_947565255.1 uncultured Lachnospiraceae bacterium | reverse complement strand
CATTATGATAAAAAAGAAGAAATGGATAGCAACCGTTGTTACCATAACACTTATTGACGGATTGTCGGAACTGTCCGGGGAAGAAAGAGAGCAGACGGCGCGTAAAGTCCGCAATTGGATGAGCGGTAAAAATCTTCCAAAGAACAGGGAAATGTTGTTTCAGATTTGTTTTGTTTTGCAGCTGGATGAGGGGAAGAGCAGCAAAGTTTTGGGTATGGTCTCGGATACAGGGATTCATTACCGGAATCCGGAAGAGCTGGCCTATGCTTTTGCGCTGAGAAGCGGGAAAACGTATAGGGAAGCGTTGGTGTTAAGGGAACGGGCGCTCAGGCTCTACCAGAAGGAGAAGGATGCCTTTACGCAAAATACGCCGGATATGTATACAAGGCAGCTTCAGGAGGAATTTGCCCGGATAACGGCGGAGGCGGAATTTTTTGAATTTGTAAGAAAGCATGCAAAAGAGCTTGGAAAACTTCATGAAACAGCGTATGAAAAATTTGTAGAATTACTGGATATATTGCAGAAACCTGGAACAGAGTGGGGAGAACCGGGAACGGGCGAAGGGTATTATACATTGAATCAGGTGATGGAACAATATATTCGTATGCATGTTCCGGGTCAGTTAAAGGGTTCGGGCAAGAGGCAGGAAGGAGCGGATGGAAGGAGGAAGGTCTGTGCCGGTGCGCTGACTCCTCTGCAGAAACGCATCAAAAGGTACTGGCCAAACGAGGAGATGCTCGTGAGAATGCGCAATCGCAGCGAGGATGTAAGCAGAAAGGCATTGCTGTTGCTTTATCTGGTTACGGAATCCTTTGACAGCAGGCCGGAGGAAACGGAGTATTATTATGAGGATTTGGAGGAGGACGCCGATACCATGCTTGAAATCCGCTGGAAGAAGATGGATTTGTTTTTGAACATTTATGGGATGAATCCTCTGGATCCGGGCAATCCATTTGATTTGCTGGTGATTTATTCTATGCGCGCACGGGGAGAGGATGATGTCCAGGCACGGATGGACCGGATGCTGGAGCAGGTATTTTTGGAAGCGGGGACGGAGGAAGAAAGGAATCTGTGACAGGAAACAAGATGCAATACAGCAATGGGACGGGTGTTATACTCATTTGTGAAAGGATTCACAGCGCGTGTCTTTGGTGAGGATACGGAACAGTGATTGGACAGAGGTCGCCGGGCAGACAGGATTCGTATGCGGGCGGCAGGAGGAAAGAGAAAAAAATGATAAAAGAGAGAAAACCGCGTGCCATTGGGGAGACAATTATTCTTGGAGCGACAGAATACTGTATAGAAGGGATAGAAGGATGCGGCGGTTCCGCAATTGTTTACCGCGCGTCTTACCGGGATGGGCTGAACCATGACGGGATACATAAAATACTGATTAAGGAACTATTTCCATGGCATCCGAAGGGACTGATTGCGCGGGATGAAACAGGCCGCATTGTCTGTAAACCAGGGGCGGAGGCATGGATGCAGCGATGCCGGCAAAGCTTTTATATGGGCAATCAGGCGAATCTGGATCTGCTTGCACGGATGCCGGGACAGATTTCCGGTAACCTGAATTCCTTTGAAGCACACGGAACCTACTATTCTGTGCTGCCGGTTCATGGAGGAAAAAATCTGCAAAAACTGCTGGAGGAAGGGAAGGGCCCAGGGACTTTGCGGGAAATAGCCGTTTTGATCGATAAGCTTTTGGATGCGCTGGAATGTTTTCATAACAGCAAAGTTCTGCATCTTGATATCAGTCCCGACAATATCCTGCTGCTGCCGACCCACGTGCTGCTGATTGATTATAACAGTGTGTGGCCGATGCACAGGAATCCGGAAGATGTTTATTATTTTAGTGAAAAGAGGGGGTACTGCGCTCCTGAGGTGAAGCTGAGGGAAGAAGCCCAGATTGGAGCCGCTGCCGATCTTTATTCGGTGAGTGCTGTATTTTTCCGTCTGTTGACAGGAAACTGCCTGACAGAAGAGGTATTGAGCGGGCAAGGGGTGAACAAATGTTTCCCACGGAATCTGAAAGTGTTTCAGGGAGAGTATGAGTCCGCTGCGTATAAGACTGTGCAGATAGTCAGCCGGGGGCTGCATGTTCTTGAAAGAAAACGGTATCAGTCAGCCGCTGAGATGAAAAAAGGTCTGGCGGAGCTGTTTTGCCGGATTGACAAAAAAGGGGTGTCGAGACAGACGATTTTTGAGGGAAGCCGCAGGGAATTTAGACGGCAGGCCCGTTATTTTGATGGAAGCTATCTGTCCAGGCACATTGAGATGGAGGCTGGAACTGTTTTGACGGAGGACGGCTGTTACCAGGCGCTCTGTAACGGAAGCGGAATGTTACTTACGGGCGCCGGCGGTATGGGAAAAACACAGCTGCTCTGGAGAATATGGGAGAAAGGTGTCGAAAATTACCGCGATTCGCTTCCGGTTGTACTTTATATTCCTCTTGTCCATTATCAGGAGACGAAGGGGGAGCCGCGGTATATCTTTACGCGGATGCTTCGGCACTGCCGGATTTCGGAAGAGGCGGGCGGTATGGAAGAGGCAGCTGAGGCGCTTTGTTGCCTGTTGGAGGATGCGGCGCCCGGAAGCATTCTTCTGCTTCTGGATGGTTTGAATGAGGCCGGGTCACAGAAGCGATATCTGATTCGAGAAATAGAGAGGCTGAAAGAATATAAAAGTATAGGACTGTTGGTGACAGACCGCACAGATGCGGTAAAGAAATACGGTCTGTATGGGGTGCAGACCGCCCGGCTGTTGCCGCTTACAGAGGAGGCGGTGAGCGCAGAGCTTGCCGGAACCGGTATTTCTCTGCCGGCGCAGGAAGGGGTTGCGCAGCTGCTTTCAAATCCAATGTTCCTTGTTCTCTATAAAAAGACCTGGGGGCTTGTGCAGGACAACGGACGGGAACCGGATAAAACCGGAAATCCAGAGCAAATGGACGGCATGATTGGATTTTATCTGGAGAATTTGCACATACAGGATATGAGAAAAAATTCAGGAAATGAGCCGGAACAGCTCCGGCGCAGCTATGTACTCCAAAATTTGCTTCCGGATATTGCAGAAAAAATGAGAAGAAAAAAGAAAAATCTGCTGCGCCTGGAGGAGCTTTATGCGCTGGTGTGTCAAAATTACCGGATGCTGCAGGATCAGAATTTTGCCATGGCATTTCCAGAATATATGGGAAAAACAAGGCTGATGCTGCAGGGAATACGGGATAAGCGGGAATGGTTCGACTATGCAGTGGCAGAGCAGCTGATTGCGCACTGGAACCTTGTGGAAAGAGACAGCGAGGGTGGGTATCGTCTGATACACGATAATTTTATCGGTTATCTGGCGGGACAGTCGCAGAAGAAGCAAAAAAGGCTTTCCCGTTACCGTCTAAAAGGCTGGATGAAAACATGGGGCATAAGAGCAGGAGTTACACTTTTGGCGGCTGCGGCAATAACGGCGGCATTGTGGATATGGAAGGCTCCTGCCGGGCGGTTATCCCAAAAGGAGCAGGGCATTGTCTACTCTGCCATGCAGCGCATGGAAATGAATATGGGGATCTGCAATGACCAGCTCCGGTGTCAGCTTCGCATTCTGGAGCAGGCATCCAGACAGGGAGTGCTGGAGGGGAATGCGCGGGAACAGCAGAAGCTCAAGGAAAGGATAGAAACTGCGCTTGCAGAGACAGACAGCCGGTATGTATCTTACCGTGATGGGCAGGAGCATGTGGAAAAGCTGGAACGTATGGGGAGCATTCTTCCGCTTGGTCTTGCAGAAGAATTATACCACAAGCCGCAGGAACTGCGAGAGATAACAGAGCATGCGGTGCTTTTGCTGCAGGAACGGCTGTGTAATGCGGACAGTATTTATAATACGTATGACAGAAGGAAGCAGCTTGTCGATGCATATCAAAACTTTGTAACAGCTTATTCCAGAATGTGCGGCGTACAGTATAGTCAGCTCATCTACAGCCTGCAGGACATCCAGGCGGAACAGGCGGCAGCGGAAATGCGGGATGCGGCGGCGGAATATCTTGTGCTGGGTGAGTATATCAGTTTTTATGACAGCCAGGAGCAGCTCTCAGTTGCCATGAAAAAGGCAGAAAGGAAGCTTTCTGAGGCCAGAAAGGCCATGCGGCAGCAGAACTTGTATTGAGTGTAACAGATCCCGATGCCTGGGAACAACTGGGGATGAAGTTTGTCCGGGGATTTGGCTTTTTGATTTGCGGGTGCTGTATATGCCCAATTACTCCGGAGAAAGAGAGGAATAACATGAAAGAAAAGAGAAGAAACCGGGCAGCGGCAGTTGTGCTTGCAGTGGTCTTTTTGCTGGCAGGCTGCATGGAGTCCGGCGAACAAAATGGTATGGGGAATACGCAGGCGGAATCTGCGGGTTACCAGAAAATTATAGACGATTATGCCGGGATCGAATTACAAAAGGATCAGGACAGTGCCGACTATGGACAGGCGCTGGATCAGGTCGGGAAGTATCTGGAGCGGCCGGACGCACAATCGCTGAAAACAGCAAGGGTTAGCGTACAGAATCTTATCCGGGAAATGAAACAGGAAGAGGCCGGCGCTGCGGCCTGTGTGCCGAAAGATGAGCTGAAAATACTTCTGGAGGAGTATGGTATATCGTATGAGGAGTATGTGGGAAATGCCGATGAAAGAAGTGAAGATTTGCATAATTATATCCGGGTTCTGGAAGTTCTGGACGAATATCTGAGTTACGAAGAAACGGATGATTTTAGCAGAAAGGAGCTTAAGTATACATATGAAATGTCGGTGAAGGAACATGAAATTATGAAAAGCTATCATTACATTTCCATTAACTACTGGTTTGCGGGATGGCAGAAAGAAGCGGTGACGTATGTGAGGCAGAAGGTGCTGGGCAGACTGGCGTCCTTTTCAGCAGGAGAGGAAGAAACGTGGGAAAATGAGAAAAAAGCAGTAGAACAGAAGCTGGAACGGAAATTAAACCAGCTGGAGGAACTTGATGAAGAATGGACAGAGCATTTGGGAAAATACCGGGAATATGTGTACCAGATGCAGCAGGAGAACGGGAGGTGACAGCTTAAAAATGCCTGCTGGCAGTGCAGGAGTTACGGGGCTCTGTGTTGGCAGCAAAAGAGGAAACAAGATGCAATGAAAGCGGCCGGCGCATGTTATGATGTTGGATGAGATGGGGGAGGCGGATGGGAAAAGGGGTAAAAGCGTATCCATAATAAAAGAAAGAGAGGAAAAGAAGATGAAAATGAAAAAAATAATATGCATTATTATAACTGTTTTATTTGCCATAGGGCTTGGAGCCTGCGGAGAGGACACGGATTCAACAGGCGGGGGAAATACAGATATTAATCAGAATAATGGAAGTTATAGCGATCATAATTACAATAATGGCTACAGCAATGACTACGGCGATGGCTATGATGACAGCTCCGACGAAGTAATTATGGCAGAATGCCCCCTGTGTCACGGGAAAGGCGAATGTATGTCATGCAAAGGAACAGGCAGGATTGGTCAGTATGTCTGCGGGGAGTGTGAGGGGAGTGAAGAGTGCTCCAGATGCGGCGGCGATGGAGAGATAGAGACGTATTAACCGCGGTGCCTGCACAAAGCAGGAGTGCATTGAAAATGACGTAATTCCGTTATAATATATGAATGTATGACATAAGGAGCGTGGTGTATGTGAACAGAATGGTTCGGAATCTGTGGATACAGGCATTAAGCGGCAGAGGCGAGGCTTACCGAAGGCTTGGGATTATGTTTTTGCGGGGACCGGGAGCCAGGAGAAATCATATGCTGGCGAAGCTTTGTCTGGAAAAAGCAGCGCTGCTGGGAGACCAGAAAGGGTATTGGCTGTATCATAAGAATTATTCCAGGAAACTGCAGGTGATTGATGATTGCTCTTATGAAGAAATGTGCAGAGATTATCACAGGGCAAAAAACCGGAAGGAAAAGAAAATGCTGAGATGTTATCTGAAGCTGGGAACGGCGGAACAGAAAAGGAGAGAAAAAAAGATTGGATTATGAAGAGAGGAAGATTCAGCCGGCTGAGCTGGTTTCTGTCGATGGCAAAATAACAGAACAAATGTTCGAATATGACTTCGACTGTGTGTTGCATTTTGAACAATATGAGGAAGTGAGGCTTCTGAAATATCAGCAGCAGAAGGATTTAAATTATGCGCAATACAGCTTCAATGGGCGTATGTGCACAGGAATGGATGCTTTTATGGGAGAAGAGACAGAGCCGGTTTTGGCGCTGCCTCTTCCCGGTTCCGGCAAGGTGACGGTTAATCGGAATATGGATGGAGGCGTTGTGCTGCGGATGGGCGTTACAGTACCTGTGTTTGATTCCAGTGACCGGATATACGACGGCCTTCATTCTCTTTATCTGTTTCATGATACGGTGTATATTTATGGCGCTTACTGCCGGTCCGGCTATGTTCTGGCATCGATAACGATAGGAAGCCGGCTGGTTTCAGCGGATAGTGCGTTGCAGCACTTGCTGAAGGAGTTTGGATTTCCGCTTGGGTCGGTACAATTTTAGCCGTGGCCGGCTGGTTTGCAAATAATGCTTGTTCTTATAACGAAAAAGTGATACAATGATGATAAAACAGTTTATAATTATAAAATAATTATTAATACAAACTAAAAACTTAAATAAAAGTTACTATTAATCATTTGCGAAACTCGTCACTCCGAATAAAACTTTTGCAATTACCTGGTAAAAATTACCATATGAGAAAGGAGGAGGATACTTTGGCAGTGAGAAATTGTATTACGATTTTCCTTGCGGATAAAGAACCTCTGGTATATGACCTGGACTCGTTTCAGGCAGAATGTGTGCGTCTGGGACGGGGGCCTTTTCATGGAGATTCGCAGGAGATAAAAAATGATATCGCTGTCGGAGCGGATGTATCCATTATTTCCAGGGCACATTGTTCCTTTTACAAAACAGGCAGCAGCTGGTTCATCTGTGATGATAAAAGCGTGAATGGTTTATTTTTCAACGGAGTAAAAATCCAGTCCCAGCAGCTGCACGATGGAGATAAGTTTTATGTGGGGCAGGATAAAAGTGAGCGGTGTGTGATTGCATTTTCCTGCCGCCGCAGCGAAGCACAGAATGATGGTGGGGGCAGGATATCCCTGCGCGGACAGAGCCGCTGTGTTCTTGGGCGTGACAAGGGCTGTGATGTCATACTGAACCATCCGTCGGTATCCAGGCGGCACTGTATCATTACCTGCGAAAATAACGTCTATTACATAAGCGACAACAATTCCATGAACGGTGTGATTCTCAATGGGAGCCCGTTAAATAAAAAGCAGAGGCTTGAGCAGATGGATAAGATAACAGTTGCGGATACCTCAATGGTATTTTGTGACGGCTTTCTGCATTTTACAAAGACCAGTGACGGGGTCAGCGTGTTTGCCAATGAGGTGACAAAGAAGGTGAAGGCCGGAAAGAAGGAAAAGTGTATTGCCGACCATGTCAGTCTTTCCATTGAGCCTGGAGAATTCGTGGCGATTATCGGAGGTTCCGGCGCTGGCAAGACGACGCTGCTCAATTGTCTTTCGGGAATGGCAGACTTCACCTCCGGGGATGTTTTAATTAACGGAGAAAGCATTCAGGCAAACAGCCGCAGTATCCGCAGCATTATCGGCTATGTTCCGCAGAGCGACATCGTGTATGATAACCTTACGCTGGAGCGGATGCTGTATTATTCGGCGCAGCTGCGTATGCCGAAGGATACCTCCAAAGCAGAAATTGAGCAGAAAATAAATGAGACGCTGGAGATGGTAGAACTCACGGCGCACCGCCATACGGTGATTAGCCGTCTTTCGGGCGGGCAGAGAAAGCGGGCAAGTATTGCGGTAGAGCTTTTGGCATCGCCGAAGCTGTTTTTTCTCGACGAACCGTCTTCCGGTCTGGATCCGGGAACAGAAAAGCATTTGATGCATATGCTCAAACGACTGGCGCTTACGGGCAAAACGGTGGTCATGGTTACGCATACCGTTCAGAATATCGGTATGTGTGACCGGATTGTGTGCATGGGAAACGGCGGTCTTCTCTGTTTTTCCGGTACGCCGCAAAAGGCGCTGGAGTTCTTTGGAAAAGATAACATGATTGATATTTATGACGATTTGAACAATCGTTCTGCAGAGATTGCGAAAAAAGCAGCCAGACCGGTCCGGCAGGTCAGCCAGACGGCTTTGCCTGTGAAGGAAGAGAAACAGGATAAAAAAGCAGATTTTCTGGAAAGTGTGTGGCAGTTCAGGGTTATGACAGGAAGGTATGCGGAGCTGACTGTTAACAGCAAATCCCGTTTGATTTTGCTGCTGCTGATGCCGGTTCTTCTGACACTGCTTGTGTGTCTGGCGTATCAGGCGGACGGCAGCCTGTTTGAATTTTTTGGAATTTCGGTGGACCGAAACAGCTGGCCGTTTTTGGTGTTTGGCAGTACACGTTCTCTGTTGTTTGCATTTTCATGCGCCGGTTTCTGGGTCGGTATTTTCAATTCCATCCAGGAAGTCAGCAAGGAACGTACAATTTACGACAGGGAGCATTTTACCGGAGTCAGGACAATGCCCTATATTATGTCCAAATTTGTCATGATTGGAATTTTATGCGTAATACAGTCGGCGATTATGGTCATTTTGTTCCTGTGCCTGACCCGGACGACGGTTTCGCTTGGGGGAGAGCTTGTCATAATTGGTATCCATGACAGCGGAGTGGTATTTACCGGCGCAATGTGGCTTGAATTTTACATTACGACGCTGCTTTCTGTTGTCAGTGCCATGTGCCTTGGTCTGACGATATCGTCTGCGGTATCGAATGAGATGGCGCTGGTGATATGTCCGGTCTGTCTGCTTCCGCAGATGCTGTTTTCGGGCGTGGTTTCCTCTCTGTCCGGAATAACCAGATTTATTTCTTATTTTATTGTCTGCCGGTGGTCCTGCATTGCCTATTTTACGTCCGCAAGGCTCAACGATTTGTATTATAAATGTGAACCGGCGGGTAATTCATGGCAGGCGATTCCCTTTATGGGTAAAAATGAGCTGGCAGACACGGCATATTCGCCTTTTACCGAATATCTGCCCGGACTCAATCCGGTTGCAGCCAGCTGGCTGGCTTTGCTGCTTATAGCGGCCGTGTGTCTTGGATTAGCAGTCTTTCTGCTGCATGTGAAGAAAAGGAAAAGGTAGGAGAAAATGTCAGAATTCAAGTAAGACAAAGGAAGTTAAAATAAGATAAAGTAAGTCAAAACAAGACGAAGTAAACTAAAACAAGCTAAAGCAAAATAAAGCAAGCTAAAGTAAGTTAGAACAAGCTAAAATAAGATAAAGTAAGTTAAAACATAGAAAAAATTCAAGAGAAATCGTAAAGGTAAACTGAAAAGTCGTAATAGGAGAATGTATGGATAAAAAAATGAAAACCAAAAAAATGTGGAATGCAAAAACCTATATATGGGTAACGGCGGCAGCGCTGCTTCTGGCGGCAGTACCAGGCCTGCATGTTTGTGCAAATTCTTATGAGCAGGTACCGGAATCCGGAACAAAAGAGAACAATGCAGCTCCGTCCGTAAAAACAAAACCAGCAGATGATTCCATCCCGGCTATTATCTATGTACTCATCGGCGGTGTTGTGATTGCAATAGGTGTTGCCGCAGCCTTCTGGTATGTCAGGCAGAAAAAGGAGCAGGGGCAGAAGGAAATAATTCCGGCATCGGTTCCAGAGCGGCAGGGACAGAAAGAAACAATTCCGGCATCGGTTCCAGAGCGGCAGGGACAGAAAGAGATAATTCCGGTGTCGATTCCGGAGCGGCAGGAGCAGAAGGGACTGGATGTGCAGTTCTGGCTGGCCGCGCGGGGCGGATATATGAATGGAAGGATGTATCCGATTGGACCGGATGGAATTACGATTGGCCGTGAAGAAGGGAATACCATTCAATATCCAAAAGAAATGCCGGGGGTGAGCCGGACACATGCCAGATTGTCCATAGAAAAGGGAAGGCTTCTGCTTACAGACTGCCATTCGAGCAATGGAACATTTATCAGGGGAATTGGCCGGCTGCAGCCGCAGCAATCCTTTGAGGTAAGCAGCGGAGATGTTTTTTACATCGGTGAAAAAAAGAATGGTTTTGAAATTAAAAGCAAATAAGCAGATAAAAGCAAATAAAAGCAAATAAAAGGAGGTAATCAGTTATGGAATACAGAGAATGCGGCAACGGACACTTTTATGACCCGTCGGTGAGCAGTACTTGTCCGCAGTGTGCGGCGGAAGGAAGAACCGTTTCCTTTCAGGAAGGAGAAAAAATTTTTTCTGCCAAAGCGGCAGGGGGATATGGCGCTGCCGCTTTAGCAGAAGACTATGGGGCAACGGAACCAGTGTACGGGGGCGTTTCCGGTATGCCACAGGAAAGAAGCGGTGCGCCGGATTTAACGGAGCCGTCCAGAAACGGCGGTGAATTTGTTACCAGTGATATAACAAAGCCGCCGGCGGATGGCAATGGATTTGTTACCAGAGATTTCCGGTCCGATTCAATGGTGGAGGATTATGAGGATGTGACAAGACCAGTCTCAGTCAATCAGGTGGCCGGATTTTCGCCGGTGGTCGGCTGGCTGGTCTGTGTCGAGGGTCAGTCCAGGGGAATGGACTATCGCATCCATGCAGGAAACAATTATATCGGCCGTGCGGAGCACATGGATATCTGTATAAAAGGGGACAAATCTATCAGCAGAGACCGGCATGCCATGCTTGCCTGTGACGTGAAAGAACATTTGTTCGCATTCGGTCCGGTTGCAGGTAAGAGCATTGTGCGCGTGAACGAAAAAATGGTGATGGTTCCGACTGAGCTCCATGCCCATGACATACTGCAGATTGGTGAGACAAAATTATTGTTTGTACCGTTATGCGGAGAAAGGTTTAGTTGGGATGAATAATATAATATATACAGCGAAAAAGGCAGCTCCGGCGGCAGAACAGAGTTCGGCAAAAAAAACAGCTTCCGAAGAAAAGGAGGCGGCCAGTCAGGGTGCGGCAGAAACGACAGCGCAGCCGTCCTTTCCATGGCAGACAGCTCCGGTTTTATGGACAGGGGCAGCCGTTGTAATTCTGCTTGCAGCAGTGACTGTTCTATGGATGCTTACCCGAAAAAAGAAAAAAAGACCTGACAGGGAAGCAAACGTACCTCAAAAAGGGGTAAAGTCATCTTCTTGTGGGAAGAAATCGCAATCAGCCTCTTCCCAGGCGGATTATATATCTGAAATGACGCCTCTGCAGATAATAAAAGGCTCAGCGCAGACGCTGCCGGGTGCAGTGGGAAGGGTGCACAATGTCGGAAGCCGTCCCAGCCAGCAGGACAGCTTCGGTGTGGTTACGATCCGAAACGGTGTGTTTGCGGTGGTTGCCGATGGTATGGGTGGTTTGTCGGACGGTGACAAGGTCAGCCAGAAGGTGGTGCTTACGATGATGCAGGATGCTTCGCGGTTAAAAGAGACCCGGCCGGGTGACAGGCAGCTGTATTCCATGCTTGCACACGCCAATGAGGAGGTCAATGATATGCTCGGTGCGTCAAGCCGGTACAAAAGCGGTTCCACTGTAATTGCCGTGCTGACGCAGGGAAGAAGCTTTCAGTGGATTGCTGTGGGTGACAGCCGGATTTATTTGTTCCGCGGCGGCCGGCTGCTGCAGCTGAATGTGGAACATACATATGAAAAAGAACTGTTGCTGAAGGCAGTGAACCAGCAGATTTCTTTTGCCGAGGCCGAGACTGATAAACAGCGGTCAAGCGTCACGAGCTTTGTGGGAATGGGAGAATTAAAGCATGTAGAGGGAAGCACGCGGGCGATGGAAATGCAGCCGGGCGACAGGCTTTTGCTGATGAGCGACGGAATTTTCAATACGCTGTCCGAGCAGGAGATTGCGGCTGTTCTTTCTGGGAATGCAGATGCACAGGAGGCGGCCGCAGAGCTGGAAGAACAGGTGCTTGCACGTCAGAATCCTAAACAGGACAACTTTACAGCGGTAATTCTTGATTATTGAACAGAGGAAAGACAGAACAGCGGCAGCAGAGTATATGGGAGCATACAGAACATATGTTCCGAAACGAAAAGAGGTAATATGGGTAATATTTCAACATACGGTTATACGAATATAGGAAGCAGGAAGGAAAATGAAGATGCGGGCATAATCTGCCTGTATGAAAAAAATACTGTTGTGGTTATTGCAGATGGACTCGGTGGTCAGGGAGATGGAAGAACGGCTTCGCAGACAGCAGTACAGTCTCTCCAACAGTGCGGTTTTGACGGCAGATTTCCCGGTAAGAAAGCGGTGGAGGAAGCATTTCAGGCTGCAAATGGGGCAGTGCTGCAAAAGCAGCAGAACCAGTTCCATATGAAGACAACGGCGGTCTATCTGTGCATTCATGAAAACAAGGCAATATGGGCGCATATAGGGGATTCACGTCTTTATCATTTCTGGGATGGTTCTCTGTGTCATTATACGTTAGACCATAGTCTTCCGCAGGTGGCTGTGGCGCTTGGCGAGATCGAACGCAGGGAGATTCCCGGTCATCCGAAGCGCAGCTGTCTTTTGCGGGCGTTGGGCAACGCCGTGGATGAAATAGAGACGGAAGTGCATGAACCTGTTGTGCTGGAGCCGGGAAAGCATGCATTTTTGCTCTGTACGGACGGGTTATGGGAGTATCTCGATGATGAGGAAATACAGGATGCGCTGTGCCGGTCAAAATCAGCAGAGATATGGCTTCAGGAACTGTTCGGTCTGATTCGGGAGCGCTGGGAGAGCGATTACGATAACAATACTGCTGCAGCAGTGATCATAGAGGTATAGGGAATGAAAAGAAAACAAACGAGGAAAGCGATATCCAAAAGAAGGATTTTTGCACTGTCACTGCTGCTTCTGCTTATTTTTCCGGTGTGTGCTTCAGCGGAGACAACCGTAAGATTTCTCGAAAGCTATGAGACAGAAGAAACAAAGATGAAGATTTACTGTTCTTCCCTTACCGGGGACGGGTTGCCTGCAGCAGAGCAGTTTAAAGTTACGCTGGGTTCTAGGGATGTGCCGGTAATCGAGGTGTACAAAGCAGCGGATGCCGGAATTCCGATAACCTTTTATTGTCTGGTGGACGTTTCGGGCTCGATGAAACAGGAGCAGATTGACCAGGCGAAAGGAGTTTTGACAAGCATTTGCCAGAGTATGAAGGAAGGGGATAATATGGTGATAGGCACCCTGGGGAACAATCTGACAGGAAGCGGTTTTTTGTCGGATAAAAATGAGATTCAGGCAGCCATTAACAATCTGCAGCCCGGACATGAGGATACCAACCTGTATGCCGGTGTGGTGGAAAGCATTCATTTGTTAAGGACAGACAACAGGGCAAACCGGAAAAAATGTCTTGTCATATTGTCGGACGGAGAAGATGACCAGAAAAGCGGTATTACGGAAGGAGAGGCACAGCAGGCAGTCAAAGGCTGCGGAATACCGGTCTATACCGTGGTAACACTGCCGACGTCTCTTACGGAGCAGGAGCTGGGCAGAAAAGCCGATACAGCAAAGCCGATGAGGGGTTTTTCTGCGATGTCGGTCGGCGGAAAGGATTATTCGCCGGTTCTTATGCTGTCCGGACCGGAAAGTCTGACAGACCCTGCCGCAATCGGACTGGACATGATACAGCGGCTCAGAAACGGAGTCATTGTGACTGTGGATGCTGCAAAAGCCGCCGAGCTTGACAGAGATTTGTTGCTTTTGCGGGTAGTGTATACGATGGCAGAACAGAGTGTATGGGAGGATACGCTGGAAATATATGCAGAGGATTTGCCGGAGCCGATGATTATGGAAGAGCCGGAACCGGCACAGGAAACCGAGTCGTCTGTACAGCCTGCACCATCCAAAAAGCCCGAACCGGCCGCACCGGATTACACGGTGCCAATCATTGTCGGAGCTGCCGCGCTGGTTTTGCTTGCGGTGGTGGTAATCGTAATTGTGTTAAAGAAGAAGGGAAGAGAGGAAGAGGGGTCTTTGGAGGAAGCGGAGGAAGAACCGGTACAGACCGAGCCGGAACCGATACAGGAGCCGAAACTGTCGGAAATGACGCAGCCGCAGAATAAAGAGCCGGAGCCGTCAGAGGCAGATTCCCATGCACCGCTCTGCGAGGTTCGTTTTGTGGCGATTGGGTATGAACAGATTCACTTTGCTTTGCAGATACCGGAAGGACGTATTATGACACTGGGGCGTGATAAACGATCCGAATTAGTACTGAATCCGCAGGATACGCATTTATCCGGTGTTCATTGTAAGGTTCGCTGCATCGGAGACGTCATGCACATATGGGATATGGATTCCAGAAACGGAACATTTGTCAATGGAGTGTCCGTGAAAAAAATGGGTATGGCAACGGTTGGAAAAGGGGATATTGTGCGGCTTGGAGGCTACGAATACCGGATTACGGTTCGGCGCAAAGAAACGATTTGACAGAACATAAAGCCGGCTGCCTGCCAAAGGGCATATTACTTGCCGGAATAACAGATACCAGTGTTTGTTTGAGACTGTATCAGGAGAATATAAGATGCATAGAAAAGATAACAAGGCAAAAAGCGCAAACCGCCGGCTGCTGGCAGGAATAGCAGTATTGGCAGGAATTGTCTTCGCAGTATTTTTTTTACCAGATATAATCCGTGGCGTGCGCTTTAAGACGCCGGCGCTGCAGACAACAGAAATCACGAAGATGGGATATCGCTGTAAAAAGACGGCGGAAAATGGCGGAGAGATTCATATTATTGCTTATGAAGGTTCTTCTGAGGATGTGAAAATACCATCTTACATCGAAGGCCTTCCGGTGACAGTTATTGGGAAAAGTGCATTTGGAGGCTGTGAGAGTCTGGAAAAAGTGGAGATACCGGACAGTGTAACGACAATCGGAAAAAGTGCATTTGAAGGCTGTGGGAGTCTGGAAAGAGTGGAGATACCAGACAGTGTAACGACGATCGGGAAAAGTGCATTTGAAGGCTGTGAGAGTTTGAAAAAAGTAGAGATACCAGACAGTGTAACAGCTATCGGCTCACGGGCGTTTGCCTTGTGCGGGAATCTGAAAACGGTAAAATTGCCGGTAGGCATCGCCGGATTGCAAATAGGCGTTTTTTATGGCTGTTCCGGTATTGAGCAGATTGAGTTGCCGGACAGTATCCGCGATATCGGAGAATCTGCTTTTTACGGCTGCACTTCATTGCAGCATGTGCGGATACCGAATCATACGGCAAAAATTCACAATTATGCTTTTTATGGCTGTACGGCGCTGAAGGACGTAAAAATACCAGACAGCGTTATCCAAATCGGTGTGATGGCTTTTGATGAATGTATCAATTTGGACAGTGTGACAATCTCCGACAGGACGGAGTGTGCGGAGGATGCATTTTATATGGATACGGTAATAAAGAAAAGGAAGCACTGACAGAAAACGGTCAGCAATCAAAAGATAGTAGGAGGACAAGGATGGAAATCAGAAAATGCATGAACTGCATGAACGAACTGCATGTGGATAGCGAGGTCTGCCCGGTCTGCGGGTACGACAACCGGCAGACGGAGCAGCCAGCATTTGCCATGCCGTGCGGGTTTATACTGCACGGCAGATATTTAATCGGCAAAGTGCTGGGGCAGGGCGGATTCGGCATTACCTATATCGGCCTGGATATGGTGCTGGATACCAAGGTGGCAGTCAAGGAATATTACCCGATGGGCATGGTGACAAGGGACCAGGGGAAATCAGCCAGTCTGCTGTGGAATCTTTCCCAAATCAGCCAGACACAGCGGCAGAGCGCTTATGACAGCTTTCTGAAGGAAGCGCGCAAGATGGCGAAGCTGGAGCATATCCCGTCGATTGTCCGGGTGCGCGACATGTTTCTGGAAAATGAGACGGCGTATCTTGTCATGGATTACATAGAGGGAACGACACTGAAGGCGAAAATAAAGAGGGACGGCCAAATGTCCTTTGGCCAATGTGTTTCCCTTCTGCGCCCGATGATGGAAGGGCTTGTTCAGGTGCACAGATACGGTATGATTCACCGGGACATCAGCCCGGACAACATCATGATTCAGCCGGATGGCAGGGTACGGCTGCTGGATCTGGGTGCGGCAAAGGATATGACAGTCGGCAATGCCCTGAATTCACAGCTGGTGGCCAAGAAAGGCTTCACTCCCCTGGAGCAGTATGCGGAGAACGGAAAAATAGGACCGTGGACAGATGTGTATGCCATGAGTGCCACAATCTACTATGCAGTTACCGGAAAGCTGCTTCCGGAATCCGTTGAGCGCGTGATGGGCAATGGAGAACAACAGTTCGAATCTGTGCTGCAATCCTTTTTTTCGCCCCAGGCAGCGGCCGTTTTAAAGGCGGGTCTGGCAGTGAAGCCTGAGGAGCGAATCAGGACAGTGGAGGAGCTGCTTGGAAGGCTTGGAAGCGCTGTCCAGGGGCAGGAACCTGTTGGTATGGCCCAGCCGGTCCGGACACAGGCAGAAGCGGGAGCGGCCTGGCCGGTTTATTCAGAAACAGATGAGGATAGGACAAAGCCGGTTCGAGCGCAGGCGGAAGCAAACACGGCACAGCCGGACAGAGTACAGCCGGGTGCAGAAGCGACACAGTTGGGCGAAGAAGTAACACAGCCGTTTCAGCCGTATCCGGGTTCGGGGCAGTCACCGTCGGTTTTTTCGTCGGGTGGAAATGCAGCAATGAATTCTGGTTTTCAGCAGCAGCCAGTGGCTAAGGATAAGACGCTGATGAAAAAGATATGTTCGAAAAAATATCTGATTGGTGCAGGGATCGCTGTTTTGATGATGATTGTTTTCAGCCTGTTTATTTTAGATCCGATTGATTATTGGAGTGATCCGGAGATTGTAGATTTGACAACAGTTATGTTGTTTTTTTATATACCGTTGTTGCCATTTTTTGTTGTCTATGCATCCTCTCTTCGAAATCGGATTGTGGCAGGCGGTTTTTCGGTAATTCTGCTGTTTCTGCTGTTTTCCTATGCTGATTTAATTGCAGCGCGCAGGAGTTATGCATTTTATAGTCGAAATTATAGAGGAAGTTATGGTTATGAACGAATAGTAGATAAAGCGCAGCCCATAGCAGGAATTATATTTTTTCTTCATGTAGTTGTTCTGCCTTGTCTGCTGGTTTTTCTCAAGGCCAGGAGTTTAAAGGCGCCGGAAAATGCCAAAAGCCCGGTGCGGGATATTTCTGTAAAACAGCCGGGGCCAAAATGGCGAAAGCCCGTAATTGCCGTTGGTGCGTCTGCAGTAGCAGAGGTGATTCTTATCATATTGCTGTGGCCAGCTTTGTAAGGCTGCAGGGCTGGGAAGGAGTGTATGCATGCCAGAGCGTTTTTTATAGAAAGATTAGTATGCAGCAGTTATTTTCAAATAATAGGGGGTCATATCATATAGATATGTTATGTTAAGAATATTGAATATCAGTACAGAGAGGCGAAAGCTCATAAAAGTGAGCCCAGGCCTCTTTTTTATTCAAAAGATTTTTGCGCACAAGCAGTGCAGGAGCAGCGGACAGAACTTTCATCAGAGGAAGAGGAATTTGACATAAATTTTACAAAAGACATCTTTTTCATTTTACATTCAGCCAGTATCATAATAAGTGTAGAAAAAACAACTGCAAAATTGAAAGGAAGTGCTTGTATGAAAAACAAAAAAATAATTTGTGCAATGTTAATCGCGGTTATGACGGCCGGTGTCATGGCGGGCTGCGGCAGGGGCAGTGCGGAAAAAAAGGTGTCAACAGACGGCTCCACATCGATGGAAAAAGTAATCGGCGCCCTGGGGGAAGCCTTTAAGCAGAAAGATTCGAGTGTAACTTTTACATATAACCCGACTGGTTCAGGTACCGGTATTCAGGCAGTTCTGGATGGAAGATGCGACATCGGGTTATCTTCCAGAGGCCTGAAAAAAGAAGAGAAAGAACAGGGGCTTACAGAAACCGTGTTAGCATATGACGGCATTGCAATTATTGTAAACCCCGAAAATCCGGTAGAAAATCTGAGCGCTGAAACAATCGGAAAAATTTACACCGGAGAAATAACAAACTGGAAAGACGCGGGAGGAAATGACGGAGAAATTGTTTTGATCGGCAGAGAGGCGGGAAGCGGTACAAGGGATGGCTTTGAATCTGTCACAGAAACAGAAGGATTATGTAAATACCGTCAGGAGTTAACATCAACAGGCGATGTAATTACAACCGTTGCCGGCAATCCGAATGCGGTCGGGTATGCGTCACTTGCTTCTGTTTCAGACAATGTAAAAGCAGTATTGGTAAACGGCGTTATACCATCTGAAGAGACAATAAAAGACGGAAGTTATGTTGTGCAGCGTCCTTTTGTCCTTGTGACCCAAAAAGATAAAGAGCTTTCAGAAACAGCCCGGGAATTTTTTGATTACATTACATCAAATGATGCGGCGGAAATAATTTATAAGGCAGGAGTTGTTCCGGCATATGGGGAAGAAACTGCGGGCGATGCCACATTGCCCTGAATGGAAGCGAGGATGCTATGAAGGATGAAAAAAATTTTTTTGAAAAACTGGTTCACAGCATATTCCTGATTCTTGGGCTGGTTACAGTCGGATGTGTGCTGCTGATTACGATTTATCTGATCATTTCAGGGATCCCGGCAATAAAAAAAATTGGTCTGGTTCCGTTTTTGTTTGGTAAGACATGGGAATCTACGGCGGAGCATGCATCCTATGGGATATTGCCATTTATTCTTACAAGCATATATGGAACGGCCGGAGCGATTGTAATCGGTGTTCCCATAGGATTTCTGACATCTGTATATTTGTCAAAGACAGCCCCAAAAAGAATAAGGGGGATTGTCGAAGCAGTTGTGAGCCTGCTGGCGGGTATTCCGTCCGTTGTATTTGGACTTGTGGGCATGCTTGTTCTTGTGCCCGGAATCCGTAAGATTTTTCATGTTGCGGATGGGGCAAGTCTTTTGGCGGCAATTGTAGTTCTTGCAATCATGATACTGCCGTCTATTATAAAGGTGTCTGTTACGGCTCTGGACGCAGTGCCGGAAGAATATGAAAACGCTTCCCTGGCGCTGGGTGCGACTCCGATTGAGACGTATTTCAGGGTTTCGGTTCCGGCGGCGAAAAGCGGGATTGCGACAGCAGTGGTACTTGGAATTGGCAGGGCAATCGGTGAGGCGATGGCGGTTATGATGGTATCCGGTAATGTGGCGAATATGCCCGGACTGTTCCAGAGCGTCAGGTTTCTGACAACAGCAGTGGCAAGTGAAATGTCTTATTCCAGCGGATTGCAGAGACAGGCATTATTCTCAATCGCTTTGGTACTGTTTTTGTTTATTATGCTTATCAACGCAGCGCTTAAGTTTTTTTTAAAAGGGAAGAAGGAGTAGTAACTGTGCAAAATTATAAATTTACAAAAAAACGAAATATGTATATTATGACTATGCGTTTGCTTATGTGGGCTTCTGCAGCAGTTACCTGTTCGCTGGTAATCTTTATGATTATTTATGTATTTATAAAAGGGATGCCCAATATTTCATGGGAACTGTTATCGGGTGAGCCAAGCTATTTAGAAGAAAAAACAGGGATTCTTCCCGATATTTTGAATACGGTGTATATTGTATTTTTTACACTGCTCGCTGTTCTTCCACTGGGCGTCGGGGCGGCAGTTTATTTAACGGAGTATGCAAAAAACAAAAAAGTGGTTGGTGTGATTGAATATGCGGCAGAAACTTTATCTGGTATTCCATCGATTATTTATGGGCTTGTCGGCATGCTGTTTTTTTGTCAGTTCCTGAATATGAAAACATCTCTCTTGGCAGGTGCTTTTACACTTGTTATAATGAATTTGCCGACGATTCTTCGCACAACGCAGGAAAGCCTGAAAACGGTACCGCAAAGCTATCGTGAGGGTGCTTTCGGACTGGGAGCAGGAAAATGGCGTGTGATTCGCACGGTGGTGCTTCCCGGATGTGTGGATGGGGTAATAACAGGCTGTATTTTGTCGGTAGGACGAATATTAGGGGAATCGGCAGCGCTTTTGTTTACGGCAGGGTTTGCGCATGCATTAAATGGAATTTTTGAGGGGATGTGGAGTTCGGGCTGCACGCTTACGGTTGCGTTATATGTATATGCGAAGGAGCAGGGAGAATTCGGGGTAGCATTCGCAATCGCAGCCATTTTGATGGTACTCACACTGCTTATCAATTTATCAGCAGCATTGGCAGAAAAATATTTTAAGAGAAGGAGAACTGTATGAGTAATATGATAACAGTAAAAAATATGTGTCTGTGGTATGGGGAGCACCAGGCGCTGAAAAATATCAATGTCAGCATCCCCGAAAAAAGCATTACTGCGTTCATAGGGCCGTCGGGCTGCGGAAAATCAACTTTTTTAAAAAGTCTGAACCGTATGAATGATCTCATACAGGGTGTGAGAATAACGGGCGATATTCTTTATAACGGAAAGAATATTTTTGATTCTTCCGTCGATGTAAATGAGCTTCGCAGGGAGGTGGGCATGGTTTTTCAAAAGCCGAACCCATTTCCAATGAGTATTTATGATAATATTGCTTACGGACCCCGTACACATGGGATAAAAAATAAGGCGAAGCTGGATGATATTGTGGAGTGTTCCTTAAGGGATGCCGCAATATGGGAGGAAGTAAAAGACCGGTTGAAGAAAAATGCACTTGGACTGTCAGGCGGTCAGCAGCAGAGACTTTGCATAGCGAGAGCCCTGGCAGTAAAACCTGCCGTTCTTCTTATGGATGAGCCGACATCGGCGCTTGACCCGATTTCAACTTCTAAAATTGAGGAACTTAGTATGAAATTAAAGGAGAATTACACGATTATTATGGTAACGCATAACATGCAGCAGGCGGTCCGTATCTCCGACCAGACAGCATTTTTTCTCCTGGGTGAGCTGATTGAATATGGAAATACAGAAACTCTGTTTTCCACGCCGAAGGATAAGAGAACAGAAGATTATATTACAGGGAGGTTTGGATAATGAGGAGCAAATTTGATGAACAGCTTGCACTTCTCAATAAAGAGATGATAGAAATGGGTGCTTTGTGTGAAGAGATTATTTCCAGGGTGCTGAAGGCGTTAACGGAGGAAGATGGGCAGCTTTTGCATGGGATTTCTTCCCTGGGGCCGGAGATTGACCAGAAAGAACGTACCATAGAAACACTCTGCCTGAAATTATTGCTGCAGCAGCAGCCGGTAGCAAAGGATTTGAGGCAGATTTCGGCGGCGCTTAAAATGATTACAGATATGGAGCGCATAGGTGACCAGGCGGAGGACATTGCTGAAATCGTTCCTTTTGTCAAAAACCGTCCGCAAACAGTTGATACACTTTTGCATGAAATGGCAGAAGCAAGTATTAAAATGGTGACAGAGAGCGTTGATGCATTTGTCGGACGGGATATTGGGCTGGCAAAAAAAGTGATTAAGGACGACGATATCGTAGATAACTATTTTACATTGATAAAACAGGCGCTGATTAGTGGTATTGTAGATAACCCAAAGGATGGGGAATGTTCGATTGACCTGCTGATGATTGCAAAATATTTTGAGCGAATCGGCGATCATGCAACAAATATTGCAGAATGGGTCGTGTTTTCTGTTACCGGCATTCACAAGGAGGGATAAAATTGATTTGGTGTGTGGAAGATGACGCCAGCATACGGGATATTGAGGTCTACGCTCTGCAGGCAACCGGATTTGATGCAAGGGGATTTGAGGATGGTGATGCATTCTGGAAGGAGCTTCATAAAGAAAAGCCGGAGCTGGTCGTGCTGGATATTATGCTGCCCGGAATGGATGGAATCACAATTTTGAAGAAAATGAAGGATGATACTGCATTTAGGGATATTCCTGTTATATTAGCCACGGCTAAAGGGGAAGAATACGATAAAATACAGGGTCTGGATTTAGGTGCGGATTATTACCTGGCAAAGCCTTTCGGGGTTATGGAACTGGTTTCATGTGTAAAAGCTGTTTTGAGGAGATGCCGACCTGAAAGGGCAGAGGGCGGACGTCTTTTAAAAATGGGAAATCTGGTTGTGAATTTAGATGAGCATACGGTAACCGCGGATGGCAGGCGTATACAGCTTACCTATAAAGAATTTGAAATTTTGAGAATATTTCTTTCACATCCCGGTATGGTATATACAAGGGACCAGCTTCTAAATGATGTATGGGGAACGGACTGTTATGGTGAAACGAGAACGGTTGATATGCATATCCGTACGCTCAGACAGAAACTGGGAGCTTATGGTGAATTGATAAAAACCGTGAGAGGTGTGGGATACCGTCTGGAGGCAGAGGAATGACGAGAAAAATATTTAATTCCATTATGATTGTTGCAGCGGTAAGTTTACTTTCGGGCATAGTAATTATTATGGGGTTTTTATACAGCTATTTTGAAAGAGTAAGGGAGAATGAATTGAAGGATGAACTGGGCCTTTGTGCCGCCGCTGTTGAGGACGGAGGAATCCGTTATCTGGAAAAAGTGCAGTCCGACCGTTATCGTATTACATGGATAGAGGCGGATGGAACGGTTTTATACGATACGGTTACGGGTAAGGAAAACAGTAAGAATCATCTGGAGCGTGAAGAAGTTCAGAGTGCACTGGAGAAAGGCGAAGGCAGGAGCAAACGGTATTCCGATACATTATTGGAAAAGACAATATATTATGCAAAGCGCATGGAGGATGGAACGGTGCTTCGCATTTCCATAGGCAGCGCAACTGTGGGGTTACTGGTTTTTGGAATGCTGCAGCCTATTCTGATTGTTTTTGTAATTGCGTTAATTATGTCCGGCATTCTTGCTGGCAGATTGTCCAGACGGATTGTAAAGCCGCTAAATAACCTGGATTTGGAGAATCCATTAAACAATGACATTTATGAAGAGGTTTCCCCCTTGTTAAACCGCATCAATACACAAAATAGTAAAATTAAAGCGCAGCTAAAGGAGCTTCAGAGAAGAGAGGCCGAATTTTCAAAGATTACTTCCTGTATGAATGAGGGACTTGTTCTGATGGATAAGAATGGGATTGTATTAAGTATGAATTCTGCCGCTGAAAAGATTTTTTTAACGGACCAGGGCAGTGTGGGCAGGGATTTTCTGACTGTTTATCGTGACCATGAAATGAGCTTATGCATGAAACATGCAGCAGAATCGGGACACAGTGAAATGCAGAAGTCGATATTTGGCCGTGAATACGAGTTTGTTGTCACCCTTATAAAATCTGCGGGTGAGGTACTCGGATCTGTTTTGCTTATATTTGATGTTACAGAAAAAGTTCTTGCAGAACGAAACAGACGCGAATTTACAGCAAATGTTTCGCATGAACTTAAGACACCGCTCCAGGGAATTATAGGAAGTGCAGAACTGATTGAGGGTGGTATGGTAAAACAGGAGGATATTCCGCGTTTTCTCGGACACATTCGAAAAGAAGCATCAAGGCTTGTTGTATTGGTTAACGATATTATCCGTCTTTCACAGCTTGATGAAAAAAAGGAACTGACAAAAGAACGTGTGGATTTATTAGAAATAGCAGAGGAAGCAGCCGAAAGCCTGGGTGTTCTTGCAGAAGAAAACAGCGTAGAGATGCAAATAAGCGGCGATACTGCGGTTATTTCGGGCGTCAGAAGTCTTTTGTATGATGTGATATATAACTTATGCGAGAATGCAATTAAGTACAATATTGACGGCGGAAAGACAGAATTAAAAATTACCTGTGATCAGGAAAAAGCGGTTCTGCTTGTCTCAGATACGGGTATTGGTATCCCGCATGAGCATATTGGCAGAGTGTTTGAACGTTTTTACAGGGTTGATAAAAGTCATTCAAAGGAGACAGGAGGAACCGGGCTTGGGTTATCAATCGTAAAGCATGCAGTTTTGTATCATCACGGAACAATAGATGTACAAAGTGAAATTGGCAAAGGAACGATAATCCGCATTGAATTTCCGGTATAGCTGTGCGGATTTGCATTTTCCATTAAATTAAATCCATAATTTTAATCAGCCGTTCCTTTTTGTCGTCGTCGAAGCCGTCCAGCTTTTTGATAATCTGGGAATCGATCCCGGAGCCGGAGGTGTATGCATGCTCCAGCAGGTAATCGACCGTCACATTTAATGCATTGGAAATAGCAACCAGTGTAGACAGGGATACTTTGACGCGGTTATTCTCGATGTTCGAGATATGGGATACATTGACGTTCGCCTTCTGTGACAGGTATTCCTGCGTCATGCCCTTTTCAATCCGCATCTGCCGGATTCTTTTGCCGATTTTTTCAAAATTGATATCATTCATAGTAATAACCTCGCTTGGGGTGATGAAAGGCAGCATCCTGCCTGAAACTGCTTCGCGCATACGGTCACTGTTTGTGCCTGCGGCATAAACTGCAATCCGGATGAGCTGGCAGATGAACTGTGTTATTTCTATTTTAATAGCCGTTTGGATACGTTAAAATACTCTGTAACTATAATAAATATATCTACAAACAAATATTTTATGTAAGTCTGTAACATAAAATTGCATGCTTGAAAAAATGTCCGATTGCCAGCACCTGGAAAAGGTGTTATGATAAGGAAAGTATAGAAGGCTCATAAACAGAAAGGAATGGTTGCAATGGAGAAGGCAAAGGTTTATTTCACAAAGAAGATTACACCGGAAACGGTGATTGAAATGTACAGGGCGCTTGGAAAGGAGCTGCCGGGAAAAGTTGCAGTCAAGGTGCACTCAGGCGAGGAGGGGAATCAGAATTTTCTGCGTCCGGATTTCATGCGTCCGATGGTTGAGACTGTGAACGGGACAGTTGTGGAGTGCAACACGGCATACAACGGCGCAAGAAATTCGACAGAAAAGCACAGAAGACTTATTCAGGTACATGGATGGACAAGGTATTTCCAGGTGGATTTGATGGATGCCGGGGGACCGGACCTGGTACTGTCCATTCCGAATGGAAAAGTCATAAAAGAAAACTATGTTGGCAAAAACATTGCCAATTATGATTCTATGCTGGTGCTTTCCCATTTTAAGGGACACCCGGCGGGAGGATACGGCGGTGCGCTCAAGCAGCTCTCCATCGGCTGTGCCTCCAGTGAGGGAAAGGCGTGGATTCACTCGGCAGGTTTCACAAAGGACCAGGCGATTGTATGGGACCATATGGCTGAGCAGAATGTTTTTTGTGAATCAATGGCCGATGCAGCCGGGAGTGTCGTAGAATATTTTAAGGGAAATCTGGCATTTGTGAATATGATGTGTAACCTTTCCATTGACTGCGACTGCTGTGCGGTTGCCGAAGACCCCTGCATGAAGGATATCGGAATTCTGTCGTCTCTCGACCCGGTTGCACTGGACCAGGCGTGCATCGATTTGATTTACCGGTCAGAGGATCCGGGGCGCGACCATTTTCTGCAGAGAGTAGAGTCGTTGAATGGCACACATACCATTGATGCGGCGGCGGAGCTTGGATATGGGACAAAAGCGTATGAATTAATCGTGATGGATTAGAACGTGCATAAAAAATGCAGGATGGAATTTTATAGGGGCGGCCAGAAAACTGCCTTCAACCACTATATATAGTAAAAATATACCAGATATTGTATCTATGTAATAGCGTTTGAACAGGTATTTCCGGCAGCCCCTTTTTTATGGGTGCCATGAGGGGCCTGACAGTCCATGAAAGAATAGCACAGTTAGGTTGCCGCTGTTTTTTTGCCTTTTTGCACGGTCTTGTTGTAATCGTCAATCATTTCTTTAAACTGGGATACAAAGCGTATAATGGACATTTCGCTGTCGCGGTCCTTTGTATCGTTGATATGCGTGCTTTTGTCTGCCGGTGTGGCCTGCATGTAATAGCCAAGAACCTGCGGCGCGGTAAAGCGGACGGTAATGCTGTTTGCATTCGAGTTTGCAACCGCGGCGGACTGGGAGGAACTGGATGCACTGGAGCTGTTTCCGCTGAAGATCAGAAATCCACCGCCCTGCGAGGCATGATCCTCGATACTTTGCGCAAAGCTCGATGACATAGAACTCTCCGAGGTAAAGCGAATCGTCACATCCTTTGCGATGACAAATGAGACCGGATAAGAGGGGAAAATGCATTCGTTCATCTGCTTGAACCGCTCTCTGACCAGAGTAGGGTCGGGATTGGCAAAGCTGGTGCTGTCGTCTTCCGGCGAAATTTTATTTGCAGAAAAGTTGTACATATTGTTCGTCAGCAGAAACACACCCGGATCAAACCACAGGCGCTCAATCTGTACCTTGGCAATATTCATTCCGATCTGAATACTCATACTCGATTCGCTGTCCATGGTTGTTTCTACGGCCTTTTGGTGTGACTTGTTGCTGGAATAGCCGCCCAGGAAGAAGGATACGCCCCAGCTGCTTGAGGAAGATTCGGAATCCTTGCTGGACTGGTGTTTTACAGAGGCCATTGTGGACTGAATCAGCACCTGGGTAAAACCGTCTGTTGCCTTATTGGGCATAACATCTGCGTTGCTTTTGTTTGAGTCGTCCGTCATGACTGCCCTTGACAGTGTTATTTTGTCTGTCAGTTCTGCAATCTCGGAATTTACTTCATCCAGCTGTGTGTTCAGCGGGTCTAAGAGTGTCCTCAGCTGCAGCTTATTATTTGCCTCGCACCATTCGAGTGCCGCTGCTGTGGTCTTTTCTGCTGCAGCAACCGCCTTGTGCTGGCTGTCATAGCATTTCAGGGCATGCTTCTGGATAATTTCAATCAGCTTATCCACCTGAAGGTCTTTGCCACTGCTGTCTTTTCCGGCAATGCGTTTTATTTCGGTTTCGTCCGGTACCTGTACGTTATCGGAATCGTCTTTTTTGCATAATGCGATAATGGATTTCGCCAGGTCGGCAGTTGCGTTGATGTTGCTGTCAACGCATTCTTTCACAAGATCCTGAAATGCGCCTTCTGCTTCCGTATATGCGTCTTTGAGTTCTTTTACGACACTGTCGTCAGGAATTGCAGATGTAAGCTTTTTGATGTTCAGCATAATATTGTTGCGCTGCATTTCCAAAAGATGCATCCTCTGCGACAGGGCAGCGGGGCTTTCGAGCAAATCGACTCCGGTGAAGGAGGGGTCCAGAAGTTCGCACCAGTTTGACGGATACAGATTGACCGGGAAGACATAACCGCCGTCCGGATTTAATTCCTGTACCATGTCGAGTACATTGCGTGCGCTTTCCAGTTCTCCTCCGACGCCGCAGTTTAAAATCGCGTTGATAATATTCATGTCGCTTGGAGAAAATACATTTAATACGCATCCAAGCTTTTCTTCCAGCAGTACGCTTTCTGCTTCGGCGACCAGGCCATACCATTCCAGATAGGCGTCCATGCGCTCATTGGGGTCAAGAATGGTCCGTTTCAGCTCTGCTTTTTTATCGGCCTGTTTTTGGTTCCACTGTGCCTTTGCATTCACATAGTCCCCGTACAGACGGAAGAACACCTGTTCGAGCGTCATGTTTTCATCGCTTCCATCGCCAAAATCATAGTGATACGGCGTCATGAGCACCTTGCGCAGCCGCACCTTCATTTCGAATAAATCCCGGTTTAATTTTGGAGACAGCATGTTGAGTGCGGTTTTATACTGGTTTGGCAGGAGCCGTCCGTTGTCTGAGGCGGTAATGAAACTTGCGTCAAACAGTTTATTGACCAGTTTTGATTCATTTGCCTTTACATGGGCGGGCTTTTCCCCGCTTCCGGTGTCGTATTTATAATCTTTGGGATTTAATAGTGTTCCGGGCAGGGTCAGGCAAAAATACTGGTTTGGATTATCGCCGCCTATGACATCTGTGATTTTGTTATAAATGATGTCGAGAAAGCTTTGATTATCAGCGTCTCCGGTTTCGGCCCGGACTGGTGTTACAGTTTTTTCATCAGGCATGTTCATTCCTCCTTGTATATTGTCCTGGTGGTGAAAATCCGTCGGGTTGGAACCGGCGGTAATAAAAAGTTATGTGGCTATTGTACCGTAAAAGGAGATGCCTGATAACTTGCATATATGTATGGATGTTATGTTTATGTTTTGCTCTGGAATTTTGTTGAAATTATCTGAAAAAAATGTTATCATATTCATGAGGTACTGCCCTAGAAGGTAGGTGGTTTTGCCCTTCACCGTATGAGTACATATCATACGCGATTCCTTGCAATTTAGGAGGTGTTGCCTATGAAGGAAAATATCAGGGAAAGGACAGCTGGTTTGTTAGAAATCATGAGTGTCACTGCTACATTAGTCTGTGCTGTTTTCGCAGTACTGCACTATGTACATGACATAAAAAAAGATAAAAAACAAAAAAGC
>CANOFI010000002.1 GCA_947565255.1 uncultured Lachnospiraceae bacterium | reverse complement strand
AGAGCAACGGCCTTCTAAGCCGTGGGTCGGGGGTTCGAATCCCTCCAAGCACGTTTTCAGGGTTTGCCCTGAGCATGGTGGGTATAGCGCAGCTGGTTAGCGCGCCAGATTGTGGCTCTGGAGGCCAAGGGTTCGAATCCCTTTATCCACCTTTCAAGTGTTTATTGGGCTATCGCCAAGCGGTAAGGCACAGGACTTTGACTCCTGCATTCGCTGGTTCGAATCCAGCTAGCCCAGTTGGCGTAAGCCGGATTCAGTTTTATAATTTTATATGGGTGTGTAGCTCAGTTGGTAGAGCACTTGACTTTTAATCAAGTTGTCCCGGGTTCGAACCCCGGCACGCTCATTGAAAACGTCGATTGTATCGGCGTTTTTTATGTGCAGACATGCAAGGGGGAACCTTTCCCGCCTGGTTTTGTAGTGTGCAAAAAAGAAATTTCCATGTCAAAGGTTGATTCTTTTTTGTTGTTGTGTTATGATGCAAAAGAAAGTCTGGAAGAATATAGAAGAAATAGATGATCTTATATTAAGTGTGGAAGAGAGGGTATTTTATGAAATGGCTGAATAAAAATGGAAAAGGTCTTTTATTGTGTCTTGCTATTGCAGTTCCCTCCTGGCTTTTGGGAAGGCTGTTTCCAATTGTGGGCGGAGCGGTTATTGCCATTGTGGCGGGAATGCTTGTGACACTGTTTATAAAAAAGAGAGAAAATCTTGAAAGTGGAATAAAATTTACGTCAAAAAAAATTTTGCAGTGGGCGGTTGTTCTGCTGGGATTCGGTCTGAATCTGAATGTGATTTTTGAAACCGGAAAGCAGTCGCTGCCGATTATTCTGTGTACGATTGCGGTTTCGCTTATCATTGCATTTGTGCTGCATAAGCTTTTGCATATTCCGTCAAGGATATCTACGCTGGTAGGGGTGGGTTCCTCTATCTGTGGCGGTTCTGCGATTGCGGCGACGGCGCCGGTCATTGATGCGGACGACGAGGAAGTTGCGCAGGCAATATCGGTTATTTTCTTTTTTAATGTGCTGGCAGCAATTATATTTCCGAGCTTTGGAACTATGATTGGATTTGACCACGCCTCAGGAGAGGCATTTGGTATTTTTGCGGGAACGGCGGTCAATGACACCTCTTCGGTGACTGCAGCTGCAAGTACCTGGGACAGTATGTGGAAGCTGGGTTCGGCGACTCTGGATAAAGCGGTTACCGTTAAACTTACAAGAACGCTCGCGATTATTCCGATTACGCTTGTGCTGGCATTTTTACGGACAAGGAGGGAAAAGGGCGAGAATGGGAAGCAGGTGAGCTTCCGAAAGATTTTTCCGTTTTTTATTTTATATTTTATTGCGGCGTCCATTATTACGACGATTGTCATAAACTGCGGCGTTTCTGCAGATATTTTCAAGCCGGTCAAGGAACTGAGCAAGTTTTTTATTGTGCTTGCCATGGCTGCTATTGGGCTGAATACCAATATTGTGAAACTCATTAAAACGGGCGGAAAGCCGATTTTTATGGGCGCGTGCTGCTGGATTGGCATAACGGCTGTGAGTCTTTTGATGCAGTCCGTTCTCGGACTCTGGTGATAGAAAAATAACAGCAAAGCGGTTGCCGGCATTGAAAGAAGAGCATTGACTTTGTGCCGGTTTCATGATATGATTAAAAATACGGAGAAAAATGGGCGGTTATGGCGGAATTGGCAGACGCGCCAGATTTAGGTTCTGGTGTCTATGACGTGCAGGTTCAAGTCCTGTTAACCGCATCAGATAATGATAATCCGGATGCACACTTCTGGCTGATTTCAATTGGGGCTGACTTCGGATTTTTAGTATAGTTTATAATGTGAAGAGCAGAATCGGCGGTATCGCGAGCGGTGTCGCCGATTTTGTGGTACGCATTGGCGAACGCTCTGAATTGTATCGGAAAATGGTATCTGAGGAGCACAAAAAGCAGGCAGAGGAACGGTACGGGGAGAAATAAAAATGGAATGGAATATAGTATTTTTTGTGAACAGCGTACTGCTTGGCATCGGACTTTCGATGGATGCTTTTTCAGTGTCGCTCGCAAACGGATTAAATGAGCCGGATATGGGGAACAAAAAGATGTGCGGCATAGCCGGGGTATTTGCTTTTTTTCAGGCAGCAATGCCTATGGCCGGCTGGATATGCGGACACGCATTTGTTCGGTATTTTAAGGTATTGAATAGATTTCTGCCATGGATTGCCCTGGTTTTACTGCTGTTTATCGGCGGCAAAATGCTTGCAGATGGGATAAAGAACGGCGATGCGGAAATAAAAAAGCCCGGAGCAGGTCCTGCTTCCCTGTTATTGCAGGGGATTGCCGCCTCGGTAGACGATGCATTGTCTGTTGGATTTATCATTGCAGAATATAATTTTGCCGGGGCGATTGTCTGCATTCTTATTATTTTTGCCGTAACATTCGCCGTATGTATGGCAGGTCTGGTTATTGGAAAAAAATTTGGGACTAAATTTTCCAACAGGGCAGCTATATTGGGCGGAATTGTTCTGATTATGATTGGCATTGAAATTTTTGTGACAGAAGTATTTTAAAATGGAATTACAGTTGTGATTGATAAAATTGCGTACATTGTGTATAATATGCTGAGACTGCTGTTGTTTGTGTATAAAAGTGACAGGAAGGCAGGAGGAATACAGAAAATGAGGATGAGAGCGGATATGGAAAAAGGACAGAAAAAAAGAACAGGCCTTCAGATTTTGACCGGCGTACTGGGTGCAGCGCTGCTTGTCGGAGGAGTATGGCAGGGGGAATATGCCGTGACGCTGAATAAGGCCATTCATATTTGTCTGGAGTGCATTGGAATTGGATAAAGGTTCGAGGCTGCCGTTTCGGCGCAAATGCATCCAGTTGGCAGCAGCGCTGCTTTACAATGCGAATATAAAAGGATTTCAGAATGCGGAAATTTATAAAGGACCGTTAAAAGGAATGTGTGTGCCGGGACTGAACTGTTATTCGTGTCCGGGCGCTGTGGCAGCCTGTCCGCTTGGAACGCTTCAAAATGCGTTGAGCAGCATACGTTACCGCATACCTATGTATATTTTGGGGATATTTCTTTTGTCGGGACTTTTTCTGGGAAGGGTTATATGCGGGTTTTTATGTCCGTTTGGGCTTTTGCAGGAGCTTATGTATAAGATTCCACTGCCGAAGCTGAAAAAAAATAAAATTACCCGTTCGCTTTGCTGGCTGAAATATTTGATTTTAGGTATTTTTGTCTTGTCTATTCCCATTTATATGGGGATATGGAATGGAATGCCGGTGCCTGCCTTCTGCAAATATATTTGTCCGGCGGGGACATTGGAGGGCGGTCTTGTGCTTGTCGCCGGAAATGCAGGGCTTCGAAAGCTGGCCGGCGGGCTGTTTACCTGGAAGGTGGTTCTGCTCTTACTGATATTGTTCAGTATGATGGTGCTATATAGGAGCTTTTGCCGTTTTTTGTGCCCGCTGGGTGCTATATACTCCCTGTTTGCAAAAATAAGCATTTTGGGAATCCGGGTAGATGAGAACAAGTGTTCCGGGTGCCAGGCCTGCGTCCGCCATTGCAGGCTCGATGTAAAAAAACCGGGGGACAGAGAGTGCATCCAGTGCGGATCCTGCATGGATGTCTGTACGGCAGGGGCAATCTGCCGCAAAAAGGTTCGAAAGGAGAATATGTAAAATGAAATGTGGAAAAGTCTGGTCTGTCTGTTTGCTGTGTGTCATACTTCTGTTATGCGCCGGTTGCACGGATACTGGAAAAGACAAGGAAAAAAAGACAGAGACAAAGGATACGGGGGCGTTGCTTACCGATACAGAGGAGGGCGCTCAGGTGCCGGATTTTGAGATGACATTTCTGGACGGCCAGACGGCGTCGTTTGAACAATACCGCGGAAAGAAAGTGCTGCTGAATTTTTGGGCAACGTGGTGCGGTCCCTGTGTAGGAGAGCTGCCGGCTTTTCAAAAATTAGCAGTAGAATATCCGGACGAGCTTGTCATTCTGGCTGTCAATTGCAGCGAAGACGAAGAAACCGTACAAAAATTTATCAAGAACAACGGGTATACATTTCCGGTTGTTCTTGATAAAGATGGTACGATTCAGGAAATATTTGGGGGAATCACTTCGATTCCGGTGACGGTTATCATTGACGGGGAGGGAAAGATTGTTTCGTCCTCTACCGGGGCAATGGATGCCGACTCGATGTATAAGCAATATAAACAGGAGCTCGGTTTTTAAAGAGAGCCAGCGTTACAGATTCCTCTCAATGAAGGCCTGTAAATTTTCTTTTGGCTGGAAACCAATTTGCATATCCGCTTTTTCGCCGTTTTTCACGATGGCAAGCGCAGGGATACTCTGGACTCCGAATGTACCTGCGAGTCCGGAGTTTTCATCTACATCGATGTTATAGAAGGCAACTCTGCCCTCATATTCTTCTGATACCTCTTCCAGCACGGGTGCAAGCATCTGGCACGGGCCGCACCAGCCTGCTGAAAAATCAATTAAAATTGTTCCGGTCTTTTCCATTTGTGCATATTCTGCTGCTGAAATTTTCTTTACCATAATGTTTTGTCTCCTTTTTTATTTTGTTATGATGTAAAAAATACTAAGTCTGTTCTGCTTTTGCAAGATAGGCTACGGCGGATAATGCCGCTACATTTCCTTCTCCGGCCGCTTTTACATATTGATACGGCGTCCCGGTAATATCTCCACAGGCAAATAATCCCTTTATATTGGTCTGCATCTGTCTGTCCGCTTCTACATGGTTACCGTTCATGGAAAGGCCCGGTACAAGCTGGGACGGTGCCACCTGTTCGCGCAGAAGAAAAATTCCGTCGGCTTCGAGAAAGCCTTCCACCGTTAACAGCCGCATCCTGCCATCCTTCCGTTCAATGGCTGTCGGAGTCTGGTGTATGAGCTCAATATTGTGCTCCGGCGTATACGTTTCTTGATACAAAGGAAGATAGGATACCTTGTCGGCTGTCTGTGCGAGAAATGCCGCTTCCTCTTCCCCATCCTTTTCAGAAGATACGATAATGGCGGATTTTCCCTTGTATAAAGCGGCGTCACAGGTTGCACAGTAACTGACACCGTTTCCAAGATACTCTAATTCACCGGGATAAGGGCGCGCAGCAAACAGTCCTGCTGCTACAATGACACTCGATGCCTCGTATTGTGCGTGGTGTCCCTGGATGGCAAAATAGGTACCCATTGCGTAGACGGTATTGACCTGGTCTTCTGTGACAGAAATGTCCATTTTTTCTAAATGATGCAAAAAAGCTTTCTGTAGTTTTTTGCCGGTTACATTTGGCAGACCGGGATAGTTTTGTATGAGGGATGCCTTTTTTATTTTGCTGCTCAGTGCTTTTTTCCCGATCAAAAGGATTGTTTTGTTGCGGAGTTTTGCGGTAATTGCCGCGGACAATCCCGCGGGACCTGTTCCGATAATGGCGATGTCGTATCGTTCCATATGTTTCACTTCCTGCTTATAACAATGTTTATTAAACTGTACACAATTTTATTTTATAAGTCAAGCAATTTTTATAGAATATCTAAAAGAATAGTTACTATTTTTACGTCTTTCCTATAATATGCATGAAAAAATAGCATTTGTATATTAAAATAAAAATGAAATATAAAATTATTGAATATAAACATAGAAAAAAGAGGAAAAATGTGTTAGACTATAAAAAGAAAAAAGCAGATGCAGAATAGAAGAGAGAGTTGATATGAAAGTATTGCTGATTGCAATCAATGCCAAATATATTCATTCCAATCTGGCTGTATATGATTTAAAGGCGTATTGTCAAAGGTATGGGGAACAGATTCAGCTGGCTGAATATACGATTAATCAACATTCGGATGATATTTTAATGGATATTTACAGAAAAAGCCCGCAGATTCTTGCATTTTCCTGTTATATATGGAACATTGGGATGGTGAAGGAATTAGGCCATGATTTGAAAAAAATTCTTCCGGATGTGCCGATTTGGCTTGGCGGGCCGGAAGTGTCTTATGAAAGCGAGGCTTTTTTGCAGGAACAGCCGTGGGCGGACGGAATTATGGCGGGAGAGGGCGAGAAGACATTTTTGGAGCTGATGGAATATTATCAGGAGAAAAAAGGGCGGCTTTCCGCCATCCGCGGACTCATTTACCGCCAAAACGGACAAGTGTGCGCCAATCCGCCCCGAAGCGTTATGAATTTGGATGAGGTGCCGTTTGTATATGACAGGCCGGAACGATTTGAACACAAAATCATGTATTATGAATCCAGCAGAGGGTGTCCCTTTTCCTGCAGTTACTGTCTTTCTTCGATAGACAAAAAGGTGCGGTTTCGGAAGTTAGAACTGGTAAAAAAGGAATTGCAGTGTTTTCTGGACGCAAAAGTGCCCCAGGTAAAATTTGTGGACCGGACATTTAACTGCAGCCGGGATCATGCGCTTGGCATCTGGAACTATATCAGGGAGCATGATAACGGAATTACAAATTTTCATTTTGAAATCGGTGCGGATTTGCTGGATGAAGAAGAGCTGCAGGTGCTGGAACAGATGCGTCCCGGACTCGTGCAGTTAGAAATCGGAGTGCAGACGGCGAATCCCGATACGATTCATGCGATTTTCCGGAAAATGGATTTGAAGCGGATAGAACAGGCAGTTGCAAGAATTCACAAAAATGGGAATATACACCAGCATCTGGATTTGATTGCCGGGCTTCCCTTTGAAGACATCGAGAGTTTTCAGGTTTCCTTCAACCGCGTGTATGCGATGAAGCCGCATCAGCTGCAGCTTGGCTTTTTAAAGGTGCTGAAGGGTTCGTATATGTATGAGCATGCCGGAGAATATGGGCTGGTATACAAGGAAATAGAGCCATATGAGGTGCTGTGTACAAGGTGGATGTCCTATGAGGATGTTGTGCGGCTGAAGGCAGTGGAAAAAATGGTGGAGCTGTATTATAATAGTATGCAGTTTCGGTATACTCTTTCCTGGTTTGTTCCAAAATGGGAGAGCGCTTTTTCTTTTTTTTCGGCACTGGCGGTCTGGTATGAAAAAAAGACTCCTTCCATGCAGAGCCATTCCAGGCTTGCCGCATACCAGATGCTGCTGCAATTTTTAGAGGAGCGGCACCCGCAGGAGCAAAAGAGGGCCAGAGAGCTTCTGACAATGGATTTATATGCCAGGGAAAAGGTGAAAAGCCGGCCACAGTGGGCAGCCGCCCAGGACGATTATAAAGAGCAGTTTCGTTCTTTTTATAAAAAGGAAGAACAAAATAGAAGATTTCTTGCACATTATGAAGGAATTCTTGCAAAACAGCTTGCAAATATGACGCATATAGAGGTTTTTACCCAGATAAGTGAAGAAAAAAAGGTACTATTATATGATTACAGAAGGCGCAATCCGGTAACGAAGGAAGCAGCCATGACTGAGATTGTGCTGGAGCGTGTCTGAACATGCATGCTCCGGAAGAACAGGAGAAACGCCCGGCACAGTGCCGGGACAGGAAAGATACAGGTGATGATGTGGAGGACAGTTATATTGCATTGGATTTCGAGACGACGGGACTCAGTCCCGAAAACTGCCATATATTAGAAATCGGCGCAGTGAAGGTAATTCAGGGAAAAATTCTGGATACGTATGAGACATTTGTACAATGCCCGGAACCGATTGATGAGAGGATTCGGCAGCTGACGGGCATCACAGATGAGATGGCGGCAACGGGAAAGCCGGAGGAGACGGCAGTCCGTGAACTGCTGGAATTTTGCGGTCAGCGTGTATTGCTGGGACATAACATTGTGTTTGATTATAAATTTTTGAAGGCGGCGGTGCAGCGCTGCGGGCTTCGTTACGAGGCGAAGCTGATTGATACGCTGAAAATTGCAAGAAAGCTGCTGCCGGACGCGGAGAAACGAAGTCTGGAGTATTTGTGCACCTATTTCCGGATTTCTACCGGGACCAGCCACCGGGCGCTTGCGGACGCAAAGGCGGCGATGGAGCTTTATCGTATGCTGTGGAAACATGCCGACGGACCGGAGCAGTTGTTTGCTCCGCAGCAGGTGACCGTGAAGACGGCCAAAACAGAGCCGGTTACGGATGCGCAGAAACGGTATCTTTCCGCCCTGCTGCTGCACCACAACTTAACGCTGGATGTGCCGGTGGACAGTCTTTCGAAAAGGGAGGCTTCCAGAAAAATAGATGGAATTATCCGCGATTATGGGAAAATCCGGTGACTTTAACAGATGGCGCGCATCAGGTTTCTTCTTTGAAAGAGCAGGAATCTAACAGTTCCTGCAGCGAACGTAAGATAGAGGATTTCCGCATGCAGTCGAGTGTTTCGGCGGTGCGGATTAATTCTTCGATTCTGGATAGTTCGTGCTCGTTTTTGTAAATTTGTGCAAGAAGAATATAGTGGTCTGCAATTTGTGTTTTGCAGGAAACACCGAATTCCAGAACGGTCCTTGCCGCCTGTGTGCAGTTTTGTCTGAGAAGGGCGTCGCCCCACCTGTACAGGGTACGAATCAGCTTTGTATAATTCTGGTCGCAGGAGGCAAGGGTTTCCAGGTTGGCAGCACCATATTCCAATTTTAAGTCTGTATTGGATTTTCCGGACAAATCGACTATTTTTTGTGTGGATAACTGCAGAATCTGTTTTTGGCAGGAGGAAATGGTTTCATCCGTATGTGGCTCCATAGGGAGGCGCTCAATGGGGATGCTGATGTAAGGAAGGGAGTCTAAGGACTGCTTTCGCACTGTGTTTGCCTGCTGTTCCCGCTGCCAGAACTGGTCGGACCTGCTTTTTTCCTCACGGTTTACTAATTTTATTTTTATTGTCATATAAGTGACGAAGGATAAAAAAATAACAAGTATATAATAATTCATGGTAATGAACCCCTTTCCGGTGCAGTGCCGAATCGTTGGCCAGACACGCATTCGTATGAACAGGGAGATTACATAAACAGGCGGAACGATTTCTGAAAGGAGAAAAAAATGAATTTTTTTAACCGCAAAAACCAAAAAATAATAACAATTATCATTGTAGCCATACTGGCCCTGTCTATGGTGCTCTCCATGATTGTTTCTAATTTATAGGCATACCCGCAGGGCACCCCATAATACATACCCCCTTCGGGGGAGGAAAACAGCTTTGCTGTTTCACAAGGTCTAGTCATAATATACATAAATTAAGGAATAATGTCAAATACATTTGTAAGACCGGATATTGAAAATATAATACAATATGTTAGAATATATAATAGAGAATTGTATTTTTGTCCGGCGTATCTTGCAGGTGCAGCCTTTTCGGCAGGACAGGTTAGGTTTACATAAATTTAAAACCCGGAAAACCGGCGGTTCTTGCAATTGCCAGGAATATTATAAAATTACAGGGGTGATGATATATGAAAAAAAAGAGGATAAAACGTTTATTGATAGCGGCGGCGGTAACCGGCATATTTGCGGCGGCAGGCAGTTACATGTTCGCAAAGGAAGCATCGGATGATGTCATAGCGGATGGGGTCTCTATCGGCGGAATTGATGTATCCGGCATGACGAAGGAGGAGGCAAAGGCTGTAGTAGAGGACTATGTTTCACAGATTGCCCAGGGCAATGTGGTGTTTATGGTTGCAGACCAGCCGGTTGCAGTTTCGGCCAGCGCACTGGGCGTTTCGGTCCAGACGCAGGATATTTATGACGAAGTGGCGGACCTTGGAAAAAAGGGAAATGTCATAAAACGATACAAGGATAACTGCCGGTTGGAAAAGAAAGGGATGAATTATCAGCTGCAGCTCTCGTTTGACGAGGCAGCCGTGCGCAGCGTGATTGAAAATCAGTGCAGGGCCTTTGACCGGGCCGCACAGAATGCAGGGCTGAAGCGTACCGGGAATGGCTTTGAAGTGACGGCGGGCGTTGTCGGGCAGCAGTTGGATGTTGAGCAGTCCGTACAGACAGCCATGCAGTTTTTAAGGGAGCAGTGGAATGTACAAAATACGACCGTGGCGCTTGTAGTGAACCAGACACAGCCCAAGGGCACCGCGGAGGAGCTGGCAAAGGTCAAGGACCTTCTTGCAACAGCAACGACGTCTTATTCTACGTCCGGTGCGAACCGCTGCGGAAATGTGGAGCGCGGCGCAAGCCTGATTAATGGCACAGTACTGTATCCGGGCGAGGAATTTTCCACATATCAGACAGTGAGTCCGATTACCGTGGAAAATGGCTACTTTATGGCGGCGTCCTATGCGGAAGGACAGGTGGTGGAAAGTCCGGGAGGAGGAATCTGCCAGGTTTCCACAACGCTGTATAATGCCGTTCTCAAGGCAGAGCTGGATGTAACGCAGCGTGCAAACCATTCCATGATTGTCACCTATGTAGACCCGGCAAAGGATGCAGCCATTGCAGGAACCTATAAAGATTTTAAATTTGTCAATAATACACAGGCGCCGGTTTATATAGAAGGAATTACTTCAGGAAAAAAGATTACCTTTAATATTTATGGCATGGAGACGAGAAGCGCATCGAGAAGCGTGGAATATGTCAGCGAAACGATAGAAGAGACGGAACCGGTTACACAGATTACGGCGGACGGCGCTGCAAATTTTGGCAGCATTACGAGTGAGAGTGCGCATAAAGGGGTGGTTGCCAAGCTGTGGAAGGTGGTAAAGGAAAATAATGTGGAGGTCAGCCGTACGGAGGTCAATAAAAGCAAATATGCAATGACGCCGAAAAAATATGTGGTAGGTTTGGCAAATGCATCTGCGGAGGCAGCAGCAGAAATGCAGGCGGCGATTGCATCGCAGGATATTAATGTAGTGAAGGCTGTAATTGGTAAATATGGAAGTGTACCGGCAAATGCAGCGCCTGCTACGGATCCGGATACGATGGCTGAGGGAAGTGTAGCAGGGGATGCGGGACAGCAGCCGGCCGCGGGGAACCAGCAGCCAGATATCGGTACCCAGCCGCAGCAGCCGGATACCGGTGCCCAGCAGCAGCCTGACGCAGGGAGCCAGCCACAGCCGCAGACACCGGCACAGTAAACAAAGAGTGTTTGCTAATCCGTGCAGAGTACGTGCAGGAAAATAGAATGGAGAAAAAAATGAAGGTTGGAAAAATACCGGAGGCCGTGTTAAAACGTTCGGTTATGAAGCAGATTACCGGAATACGGAAAGAAGTTTTGTTAGGAGCAGGCATCGGTGAGGACTGCGGGGTGCTAAAGCTGGAGGAGGGGGAAGTGTTTGTGGTGTCTACCGACCCCATTACCGGTACGGCGCACGAAATCGGCCGTCTTGCAGTGCATGTGACGGCCAATGACCTGGCCTCCTCCGGTGCGGAGCCGATAGGGATTTTACTTACTATTCTGCTTCCGGACGGTACGGGTGAAGAGGTTTTAAAACAACTGATGAAGGATGTCAATATCGTGTGTGAACAGCTTCATATGCAGATTGTGGGCGGACATACGGAGGTCACATCCGTCGTCAGCCAGCCCCTTGTATCTGTAACCGGCATTGGGAAAATAAAAGAGGGTAAGCTTGTGACGACCGGCGGTGCAAGGCCGGGTATGGACATTGTGGTGACAAAATGGATTGGACTGGAAGGAACGGCCATTATTGCCAGAGAAAAAGAAAAAGAGCTTGCCGGCCGGCTTCCGTTAGAATATATCAGGACAGCACAGGAATTTCTGCAGTATTTGTCCGTGCTGCCGGAGGCCAGAATCGCTGTGGAACATGGTGTTTATGCCATGCATGATGTGACCGAGGGCGGAATATTCGGCGCATTGTGGGAAATGGCCCAGGCATCGGGCACAGGGCTTTCCATTGATTTGCGGAGCATTCCGGTCCGCCAGGAAACGATTGAAATCTGTGAATGTTTTCAAATCAATCCTTATCAGCTGATTTCCAGCGGCTGTATGCTGATGGCGGCCTATTATGGGCACGATTTGGTGAAAAAACTTCATCAGGCAGGAATTGAGGCTGTGGTAATTGGAAAGGCGACAGAGGGAAATGACAGAGTTCTGTGCAACGGGGAAGAGCATAGATTTCTGGAGCCGCCAAAGACGGACGAGCTGTATAAAATTATATAAATAAGTGACCGTTGGTCATTTTTGATAATTTTTGATAATGGGTTACATAATATATAATAAAAAACTTATGGGAAATGTGATGTTTCCTTTAATCAAACAGAAAGGCAGGTAATTGCGAAAGTCTTATTCGGAGTGACGAGTTTGCAAATGTTTAAAACAGAAAGGCTTGGAAAGGAGCGATATTGATGCGGGAAATGCTTTTAAAATTTATTGAGAAAAACAGTAAAATTGATCTGCAGGAACTGGCTGTTTTGTTAGGTGTGGATGAGACGGTGGTGGCAAATGAAATTGCAGTGATGGAAAAAGAACATATTATATGCGGTTATCATACGATGATTGACTGGGATAAAACATCGGAGGAAAAGGTGTCCGCCCTGATTGAGGTGCGCGTTGCGCCGCAGCAGGGACAGGGGTTTGATAAGATGGCGGAGCGTATTTATAATTATCCGGAGGTGAATTCCGTATACCTGATTTCCGGTGCATACGACCTGATGGTAACAATTGAGGGAAAAAGCCTGAAGGAGGTTGCCACATTTGTAACTCACAAGCTGGCTGCGTTAGAAGGGGTTCTGAGCACGGCGACGAACTTTATTCTGAAAAAGTACAAGGACCATGGAACGCTCATGGAATGTGAGCCGCAAAAGGAAAGGATGCTGGTGACGCCATGAGAGATCCGCTGTGTGATAAAATAAAAACGGTAGAGCCGTCCGGTATCCGGAAGTTTTTTGATGTCGTCAGTGAGATGCCGGATGCTATTTCGCTCGGAGTCGGGGAGCCGGATTTCGATACGCCGTGGCGCGTGCGTCAGGAGGGCATACAGTCCCTGGAAAAGGGAAGAACATTTTATACATCCAATGCCGGGCTGAAGGAACTGAAAAAGGAAATCTGCAAATATTTAAAGCGGCGCATGAATCTGTATTATAAATATGAGGAAGAAGTTTTTGTTACTGTGGGAGGGAGCGAGGCGATTGACCTTGCGTTCCGCACCATGCTCAATCCCGGTGATGAGGTACTGATTCCGCAGCCCAGCTATGTGTCCTATGAGCCATGTGCCTTTATGGCCGGTGGGACGCCTGTGATTATTGAATTGAAGGCAGAGGATGAGTTTAAGCTGACAAGGGAGGAGCTTTTGGCTGCTATTACGCCGAAGACCAAAATTCTGGTACTTCCATTTCCAAACAACCCGACGGGTGCAGTGATGAAAAAAGAAGAACTGGCAGAGCTGGTAGATGTGATTATTGAAAATGATATTTTTGTTGTGTCGGATGAAATATACTCAGAACTGACTTATGGGGAACCGCATGTATCAATCGGAAGCTTTCCGGGAATGAAGGAACGGACGATTGTAATCAATGGATTTTCGAAATCCTATGCAATGACCGGCTGGCGGCTGGGATATGCAGCAGGGCCGGCGAACATCATCGGGCAGATGCTGAAACTGCACCAGTATGCGATTATGTGTGCTCCGACAACGAGCCAGTATGCGGCTGTAGTGGCGCTTCAGGAATGCGATGAAGAGGTCGAGCAGATGCGGGAGGCATATAATCAGAGACGCCGTTATCTTTTGCATGCGTTTCAAGAGATGAAATTAGAATGTTTTGAGCCGTTTGGCGCCTTTTACATATTCCCGAGCATTCAGGAATTTAAAATGACGTCAGACGAATTTGCCACAAGGTTTTTGGAAGAAGAAAAGGTCGCAGTGGTGCCCGGGACAGCCTTCGGAAAATGCGGCGAAGGATTTTTGCGGATTTCCTATGCCTATTCCTTAGAGGATTTAAAGGTTGCGGTGGACAGGCTTGGCCGTTTTGTGGAAAAACTCAGGAAGGAACGTTAAGAGTGCTGCCGGCAGGATGCGGCTAAAAAGGTGGTTAATATGAATGTTGTATTATTTGAGCCGGAGATACCGGCCAATACGGGGAATATTGGAAGGACCTGCGTGGCTGCAAATGTGAGGCTGCATTTAATAAAACCGCTGGGTTTCCGGTTAGATGAAAAATCGTTAAAACGTGCGGGAATGGATTACTGGAATGAGTTAGATGTTACGACTTATCTTAATTTTGAAGATTTTATGCAGAAAAATCCGGGTGCAAAGCTTTATATGGCATCGACAAAGGCAGAAAATATATATACGGAAGTTTGTTATGAGCCGGACTGTTATCTGATGTTTGGCAAAGAAAGTGCGGGGATTCCGGAGGAAATTCTGGTCGAGCACCGGCAGAACTGTATCCGCATTCCTATGGAAGAAAAAATCCGTTCCCTGAATTTGTCCAATTCCGTGGCCATTGTGCTGTACGAGGCGCTGCGTCAGAACGGATTTGCGGGCATGCAGACAGCCGGACAGCTGCACAGGCTGCATTGGAAAGAATGATGACAGAATAGGAAAGGAACGTGTATGTGGGTAGCAGAAAACTGGAAGGAGTATGAGGTGATTGATACCTCATGCGGAGAAAAGCTGGAACGCTGGGGCCGGTATGTGCTGGTGCGTCCGGACCCGCAGGTCATATGGCAGACAGAGAAAAAGGACAAAAGGTGGAAGCAGCGAAACGGTCATTACCACCGGAGCAAAAAAGGCGGCGGGGAGTGGGAATTTTTTGATCTTCCCCAGCAGTGGAGCATTCGGTATAAGGAGCTTATATTTCAGTTAAAGCCGTTTCACTTTAAGCATACAGGCCTGTTTCCGGAACAGGCGGTCAACTGGGACTGGTTTGGCGAAAAAATCAGAACATGCAGCCGGCCTGTCAAGGTTCTGAATCTGTTTGCCTATACCGGCGGGGCCTCTCTTGCAGCGGCGCTTGCCGGGGCTTCGGTGACACATGTGGACGCCTCAAAGGGTATGGTTGGCTGGGCAAAGGAAAACGCGAAAAGCTCCGGCCTTTCGGATGCGCCGATTCGCTGGATTGTAGATGACTGCGTAAAATTTGTGGAGCGGGAAATCCGCCGCGGCAATACATACGACGGTATTATTATGGATCCGCCCTCCTACGGACGGGGACCAAAGGGCGAGATTTGGAAAATAGAAGAGAAACTTTATCATTTTGTAAAACAGACAGCGAATTTATTGTCGAAAAAACCGTTGTTCTTTCTCATTAATTCCTATACAACCGGACTTGCCCCGGCTGTTCTGCAGTATATTCTTTCAGCGGAGGTGCAGGCGGGGTTCGGCGGAAGGGTTCTGTCGGATGAAATAGGACTCCCGGTCAGCAGTACGGGACTCATTCTTCCCTGCGGAGCTTCCGGAAGATGGGAGAGTGCAGTTTAGACCGGCAGCCCAGAATAAACGGGGCAGAGGGAAATGTAAAATGAATTATTGTTATATATTGCGCTGCGGAGACGGGACTTATTATACCGGCTGGACAAACGATTTGAAAAAAAGAGTGGCGGCGCACCAGGCGGGAAAGGGAGGCAAATATACAAGGGCCCGTCTTCCGGTGCAGCTTGTGTATTATGAAACTTTTTTGTCGAAACAGGAGGCCATGAGCCGGGAGTATGCCGTCAAAAAAATGAGCCGGAGGGAAAAAGAGCAGCTTGTACTTCGAGGTATACCCAAAGGGCACCCCTTAATGCATGCCCTTTGCGACGGCCTATAGGGCCTGGTCCTTTAGGGGGCGGTATAAAACAAGGTATACCCATAGGGCACACCATAATGCATGCCCTACGGGCGGTAAAAACAAGGTATAACTTATAGTAAAAACTGGGATTCTAAATCACAGAGAAAGAGGTTATTCATGTGAATCTGTGAAATATATATTACAATAAGAACAGATGTTCGAAAAAAGAAAGGATATTGTTATGGGAAAATCAAAAGCAAGAAAAAAGATGAAGCCGTCTCATGCGGCGAAGAACAGCATGGTAAAAGAAAAAAAGCCGAATCAGGCTGGTGATGCAGGGCTTCGGGTAACCGATATGGATATGTACCTGTTTGGACAGGGTACCCATTACAGCATCTATGAAAAGCTTGGCGCGCATGAGATGACGGAAAATGGAAAAAAAGGAATTTATTTTGCGGTCTGGGCGCCTAAGGCAAAAGAGGTGTTTCTGATTGGTAGCTTTAACGGGTGGAATGAGACGTCCCATCCGATGAAAAAGCTTGGAGAGCAGGGCATTTATGATATTTTTGCAGAAGAAGCGCATGTCGGGGATTTGTACAAATTTTTAATTATTTCCGAGCGGGGCGAGAAGCTGTACAAAGCGGATCCGTTTGCAAACAGCGCCGAACTGCGTCCGGGAACGGCGTCGAAGATAGCGGACATTAACACGTATGTATGGGGGGATAAAGCGTGGATAGAAAAACGGCAGAAGAGGGACTGCCTGACAGCGCCGATGGCGGTGTACGAGGTGCATCCGGGCTCGTGGAAAAAGCACATTTACAGGGATGATTCCGATGAGGATAAATTTTATAACTACCGGGAGCTGGCGGAAAGCCTGGCAGAATATGTGCAGGAGATGGGATTTACGCATGTGGAGCTGATGGGCATAGCCGAACATCCGTTCGATGGATCATGGGGTTATCAGGTGACGGGATATTATGCGCCGACTTCCCGCTACGGCACACCTGAGGATTTTATGTATCTGGTGGATTACCTGCACAAAAAGGGAATCGGAGTCATTCTCGACTGGGTGCCGGCGCATTTTCCGAGAGACGCCCACGGATTAAGCGAATTTGACGGAAGCTGTGTGTTTGAATATGCAGATAAGCGCAAAGGAGAGCATCCCGACTGGGGAACTAAAATTTTCGACTATGGAAAAAATGAAGTAAAAAATTTCCTGATTGCAAATACACTGTTCTGGGTGGAAAAATTTCATGTGGATGCATTGCGGGTCGACGCTGTAGCCTCCATGCTTTATCTGGATTATGGAAAACAGGATGGAGAATGGGTGGCAAATGAATACGGCGGCAATAAAAACCTGGAGGCAATTGAGTTTTTCAAGCATCTGAATTCTGTATTTCTCGGCAGAAACAAAGGCGCCATGATGATCGCGGAAGAGTCCACGGCATGGCCGATGGTGACGGGCAGGCCGGAGGATGACGGACTTGGCTTTTCCCTGAAGTGGAATATGGGCTGGATGCATGACTTTCTGGACTATATGAAGCTGGACCCCTATTTCAGAAAAGATAACCACAACCGCATGACCTTCTCCATGACATATGCGTACAGCGAAAATTATATTCTGGTATTGTCGCATGATGAGGTCGTTCACTTGAAGTGTTCCATGTTTAATAAGATGCCGGGAAGCTATATGGAAGAAAAGCTGGCAAACTTAAAAGCGGGATATGCCTTTATGTTCGGGCACCCGGGTAAAAAGTTATTATTTATGGGACAGGAGTTCGGACAGGAGCGTGAATGGAGCGAGAAGCGGGAGCTTGACTGGTTTTTACTGGCGGAGCCGGTGCACCAGCAGCTGCAGGCCTTCGTGAAGGAGCTCCTTGCACTGTATAATAAGAAAGCGGCCATGTATGAGCTGGATACGCAGCCGGAAGGGTTTGAATGGATTAATGCGGATGATAATTACAGAAGCATTTACAGCTTTATCAGGCGTGCGAAGGATGGAAAAAACAATCTGCTGTTTATCTGCAATTTTACGCCGGTTGCAAGAGAGGATTACCGTGTCGGGGTACCGGAAGATACCACATACAGGCTGATACTGGACTCAGATGAGACACGTTTCGGGGGTACAGGGTGCAGCCACCAGAAAACATACCGGGCCAAGAAGCAGGAATGTGACAACAGAGAATATTCGTTTGCTTATGAACTGCCGGCATTTGGAGTTGCTGTATTTGAATTTTAGGGAAGGTTCAGAGGAGCGTACCAATAATGGAAATTACACAGGTTGCACGAGAGACGAATAAAATAAAAGAGAACATAGAAAAAATAATCGTTGGCAAAGACGAGGTGATAAAGCTTGTCCTGACTGCGCTGCTTGCAGGCGGCCATGTGCTGCTGGAAGATGTGCCGGGAACCGGAAAAACCATGCTTGCCAAGGCGCTTGCAAAGTCCCTGGAGAGTGAATGGAAGCGCATTCAGTTTACCCCGGATTTATTGCCCTCGGATGTAACGGGTTTAAATTATTTCCATCAGAAGGAGCAGGAGTTTGTATTTCGTCCGGGTCCGGTATTTGCCAATGTTGTGCTTGCAGATGAGATAAACCGGGCGACGCCGAGAACGCAGTCCGCACTTTTGGAATGCATGGAGGAACGGCAGATTACCATTGATGGAACGACCAGGCGCTTAGAGCAGTTGTTTTTTGTCATAGCGACCGAAAATCCGATTGAGACGGCGGGGACGTTTCCGCTTCCGGAGGCACAGCTGGACCGTTTCTGTATGAAGCTTTCTGCAGGCTTTCCGGAAGGGCAGGACGAGCTAAAGCTGCTCCGGCGTTTTATGAAGGAAGAGCCGTTAGAGACGTTGCAGCCGGTGTGCAGCAGGGACAAGGTCATAGAGATGCAGCAGGCAGTAAGGCATGTGTATGTCCATGAACTGCTGCAGAAGTATCTGTTGGAGATTGTCCGTGCCACACGGACATCCCCTCTGCTGCTTTTTGGGGTCAGCCCCCGCGGAAGTCTTGTATTTATGCGGTGTGCACAGGCATATGCGGCAATCTGCGGAAGGGATTATGTGGTGCCTGAGGATATCAAATGTCTGGCCCGTCCCGTGCTGGCACACCGTGTGGTGCCGGCGGCTTCCTATGAAGAAAAGACAGATGCCGGGCGTGTCATAAGGGAGCTGACCGAGCAGATAGAAGTACCGGTAGAGAATTTTAAGGGCTGCTGACAAAGAATGCGTCATATTTGCCCCGAATTCAGAAGGTACAGCCGGCATAAAGCAATTTTCAGACACGTTCTGGTGTGATGTCTGGCAGGACGGGCAGAAAGCAGGTGGACAGGTGCAGATTCTGGCGATTGTAATGAGTGTTTTTCTTTTATACCGTGTACAGGCACTGATTTATCATAGAGTATGGGACCGCAGGTTAAAGGCAGACATACGCTTTGTAAAGGAAAAAGTGACGCAGGGGGATACGGTGGAGCTGGAGGAGGTGCTGGAAAACCGCAAATGGCTTCCGCTTCCGGCTGTTTTTCTTACATTTAAGCTGTCAAAATATTTTAAGGAAACCAGGGAAGGTTCATCGCTGTCCAACGACCGCTATACAAGGAATGACCTGCTGTCTGTTATGATGTTCCAGCGCCGGAAACGCTGTATACAGCTGGTCTGTACCAGAAGGGGATTGTATAGGATTGAGCAGGCAACGCTGCAGGCGCAGAGCCTGTTTCTGGATGAAAAGTATATCAAACCTGTCTCCTGCGAAAGCTGTCTTACGGTTTATCCGGGTTATGTGGATGCAAAACGGTTTGCGCAGTTTGTGGAGACGGTATACGGAAGCCAGATGATGTATCCGTTTATGCAGGAGGACCCCTTTTTGCACCGCGGCGTGCGGGAATACCAGGTATATGACAGCATAAGAAATGTCAACTGGAATGCAACGGCACGCACTGGCAGCATGAAGGTGAATCTGCTGGAGACAATGACAAATCAGCAGGTAAGCATATATTTGAATGTACAAAAGGAGAGCCTGTCCGTGCATAATGAGGTTCTGGAGGAAAGTATCCGGCTTGCCAAGACATTTTGCGCCTTTTTTTCCCAAAAAGGCATAAAAAGCGCACTGTATACCAATGGAACCGGCGAAGGGGATAAAGAGCCTGTATGCGTGGAAAAAAGAGGCGCGGGCACCGCTTATATGGGACAGGTGAACGAGGCCCTGACGAGGATTTTTCTGGATGAAACAGGGAATATAGTAAAGTATGGCAGGGAGCAGGAGCTGGATTTTGTATCGCTGTATAAAGAGCAGTTAAAAAAGGATTCCGAGGAAAGTCAGGTTTTTTTGATTTCGGGTGATCAGAATGACCGGATTGTGCAGCTGATGAAAGAACTGTCACGGCAGGGAAGGAGCTTTTTGTGGGTTGTGCCGGTTGATTACACGGCTTCCTTTCATATGGAGCCGGGGCTTGTGAAGCATACGAAATTATGGAGACTGAATTTTGAAGGGGCATCGCGGGAGGCGGCAAAATGAAAGACAGGGGAAAAGAGCATTTTGGATGGGCTGTGGATGCCATAAATGCGGCAATGAAAGGACTTCTGGTATATTGTGTCCTCCTGCTGGCAGGCTTTAAGCTGTATCAGGGTGGAAAGGGAGCATTTCAGCCTTTTTTGTATGCGCTCGTTGTACCGTTGTTTATGGGGTGTGCCTGGTGTTATGCCCGTCTGGAGGGAAGAACATTTGTTCTGTCTCATATTGGGCTTTTGGGTGTCTGGATGCTGCCTGCCTGTTTTGTGAAGGGAAACGGTGTGTTGTTTTGTCTGGCCGGACTGCTCGCGGCAGGCTCGTCGGCCGTGTCGAAGCTGTATTTCAAAGATACGGACAAGAGGCGCCATGCGAGGCGGTTTAAGAGCCTGAATTATTTTCGCTGGGGAGCCGGCATATTTGCATGTTCCCTTTTTCTGTACGGTATGGCCGACCCGGTTACAGACGCTTTTCCGATAAGTGTACAGACGTGCAGCCGTTATATGACGGCTGCTTTTGGTATGTATCTTGTACTGGTCGTCATGCTTGAATATGCATACCAGCAGTATGATTACGACAGGAATCACGCCGGCGTGGATAAAAACACCTATTTTCATTTAAAGAGAATGAATGTGATTGTGACGGTCATTACAGCCGTTCTGATTTTTTTTGTTGTAGTTTTTACAAAGGAAACACTGGCAGTCTGGCTGACAAAAGGGTATGTAAAAATACTTGAATATCTGGTGGCGGCAGGCTTTATGGGCCTTAGCAGATTACAGGCGGTCTATGAGCCGGAGGGCGCGCAGGCTGACCCGGGCGGACTGTCTAAACTGAAGCATAAAATAAAGGCGGCGCCGGACAGTAAATTTCCGGTTTCTGCGGTTGTGACGGTTCTTCTGGTGCTCGCTGCGCTGTATCTGTTATGGCGCCTGTACACTAAGCTGGGTGCAAATTACAGGGCGGGCGGGGATGAGGCACAGTACATTTCCCGCCGTCAGGAGACGGGGTTTGAAGTCACAGCCATACGTGAGGAGCGCGAGCATATCCGGTTTGGAAACGGAAACCGTGCAAAAATCAGAAAGTTATACTATAAGCTCATGAACCGGCGCATGAGGAAAGAGGAGATGGAGCAGGTAAAAGGAAAGACTCCGGAGGAGCTCGCCAATATGTATGCGCGGGCGGGCGAGCAGGAACGGTTTGCACAGCTGCGTGTGTATTATGAGAAGGCGCGCTATGCGAAAGAGGCCTGTACGGACGGGGAGGTCGAGGCCGCCAGAAAACTGGCGGAGGGTGCAAAAACAGGTGCCGAAGAGAAGGGGTAGGAAGAAAAAATTCTATTTGGGTAAAGAGAGGGAATCCTGCAGCCTATTAAGAAATAGAGTCCGAATGCCGAAATATATAGCAGTGAAATTAAAATATGTGTGAGGACCTGAACTGTATGAATGATACGGGGTTGTCGCAAAAGCAATTTGAAATACAATATATAGTATACAATGTCTTGCGGTTTAAACTATATGTTGTGTCTTGGCTCTGTTTTGCGGCAACTCACATAATCTGTTTAATGTATAAAATACATACAGTTGAAACGTTTTCCATATATTTGCAGAGTATGCCCGAAGGGCATCCCATCATGCATGCTCTTCGCGACGGTCCGTTGGGACTGTAAAAATAAGGTATACCCGAAGGGCACCCCGTAATGCGTGCGCTGGCGCGCTGTAAAAATAAGGTATACCCACAGGCATCACGTAATGCATGCACTGACGCGCTGTAAAAATAAGATATGATACAAGGAGGCAGAGGATGAAGATAGATGTGAACACCCAGGCCGTGCAGTATGCACAGGCAGGTTATCTGGCGCCGGACGGCAGAGTCGGAGCGGCTGCGCCCGAATATGAAGCTGCGGGTGCGTCTTTTGAAAAAAATACAAAAGATGTATTTGTTGAGCAGATGCAGAAAGCGGCGGAGAAAGAAGAAGGGCAGGGGGCGGCCGCAGGGGCAAAAAGCCGCACCGAAATTTTAAATAATCTCGTGACAGAGCGTGATTTGGCGCAGTTTAAGGAATTTGGGGACGATTTGGAGGAAGAAGAGTTAGACGTCATTGTGACCGTCGTAGAAAAGATTAAGGCACAGCTTATGACGCACTGTGACGATTACGAAGCCGGCATGGCGCAGGAGCTGTCGGCCGAGCAGCTGGAAAAAATATCAGCTACAACGAGCGGCGCAGTCTACATAGCAAAAAAATTAGCCCAGCACAATGTGCCGGTTACGGAAGAGAATGTAACAGATACGTTAAATGCGCTTGACATGGCAAGCCAGACCGGAGCGTTGACGGAGGACGCAAAGATTTACTGTCTGCGGAAAGATTTGGAGCTTACCATTGAAAATGTATATATGGCGCAGCACAGCGGGGCTTATGAAGGAGGCGCATCCTATTTCGGGGATGGCTCGGGATATTACGCAAAGGCAGCGCAGGTACAGGAGACAGAGAATCTGCGCCCGCAAATCGAGAGGCGGCTGCAGCAGGACGGTTTTCCAACGGATGAAAAAACAGTTGCGCAGGCACAGTGGCTTGTGGAAAAGCAGCTTCCCCTCACAAAAGAAAATCTGTTAAAGCTGCAGAGCTTAGAACAGCTTGAGGAAAATGAAAACAGACCCGATTCTTCAGAAGTGATGCTGGAATATGCGATAGAAGCCATCCTGGACGGAAAGCGTCCGGCGCAGGCAATGGCGGGAGAAGCCGCATCTGTGGCGCATCGCAGCGCGCATGCTGTGGAAGTGCTGGCACAGGCATCCGTCGAACAGGCAGCACAGGTGCTTGCTTCCGGACAGGAACTGACCATTGCGGCTTTAGAACAGGCTGGCGTCGGACAGCCGGAGACAGCCGGGGATGTGGAAAGTCAGCCGGTAAAAAGTCAGCCGGGAATCGGAAAAACACAGGAACAATTTTGCGGGCAGGCGGCAGACAGCGCGGAAAAGGCAGAGAACGTACAGGTTGAAGACACTGTGTTTACAGAGGAGCAGGAAATTCAGCTTGTGACGGCGAGACGCCAGTTAGAGGAAGTGCGCATGCAGATGACGGTGGAGGCTGCGGCGATTATGATCCGAAATGGCATACCGGTCGAGACAGAGAGCATGCACAATCTGATTAATCATCTGCAGCGGATAGAAGAGCAGTATTATAACCGTCTGCTGGGCAAAAGCAAAATAGAGCCGACAGATGCCAATATCAGTCTTTACAGGGAAGTGACGAACGCAGTCAGCCAGATTGGACGTTCTCCGGCGGCACTGGTTGGAACGGTCGCTTTTGCACAGACCAGGCAGACCGTTCAGACGATTCAGGAGGAGGCGCTTGTATGGAATGAGCGTTACCGCCAGGCAGGGGAAGCCTATGAGCAGGTGATGACAAAGCCGCGCAGCGACATGGGTGACAGCATTCAGAAGGCCTTTCGCAATGTAGATGCGATTCTGGAAGAGATGGGATTAGAACAGACGCAGGCAAATGAGCGGGCAGTGCGCATTCTCGGCTATAACAGCATGGAAATTACGGCGGAGTCAATTGCGCGCGTCAAAGAGGCCGACCAGAAGCTGAATACGATGCTGGAAGGAATGAAGCCACACACCGTACTGGAAATGATCCGGGAAGGCTATAATCCGCTGGATAAGACGGTGGAAGAGGTGAACAGAGAAGTATCCGTTCTTCGGGCGCAGACGCAGGCGGAACAGGAAAATTACAGTGAATTTTTGTGGAAATTAGAGCAGGCACAGGAAATTTCAAAGGAAGAGCGTTCGGCTTATATCGGAATTTACCGGATGATGCATCAGATTGAAAAGACGGATGGAGCGGTAGTCGGCGCCCTGTTAGAGCAGGGAATGCCTCTTACCATGAGAAATATGATGACGGGAATCCGTTCTGCAAAGCATAAGGCAATGGATTATAAAGTCGGTGAGATGGACGGCGTAGACGGAACGAAGATAAATGGAATTACGGAACAGATTGAGGAAAGCTATGCATATTTCGGACAGCTGGCCGGGAAGGTGAATAAGCAGCTGGCCGGAGTGGATTTTGACCGGATGCCGCTGGAGCAGGTGATGGATTTGTCGGTGGAGCAGTTTGCCGATTATGTACAGAATATGCCGGAAGACGGGAGTGAAAATGCGTATGCGAAAGAGCAGCTTAAGACAATTGCACAGGCGGCACAGGCAGATGAACATGTGCTGTCGCTTCTGGCTGAAAACGGAAATGTTCCAGTCACTCTCGGAACGATAGTTGCTGCAGAACAAATGTTCTCTGGAGAAAGTACGCTGTTCCGGCAGCTAAAAGAATATGCGGACGGAACAGAAGAAGCTTCGGAAGAGGAAATCATGCGGCATTTCACACAGATAGAAGAGGCGTTTACAGACGAAGCTTCAGCGGGGAAGGCATGGAAGGAATTTGCAGACTATGCGGAAAATCTGGTGAATCAGGTGGCGGACGAGGAAACCATTACGTATGCACAGATGAAGAACTGGAAGCTATTAAGCTCGCAGATTCGTCTTGCACAGACGCTGACAGGCCAGGGCGACTATCATATTCCGGTTGAAATTGGCGGAGAACTGACAAATGTGCATGTGCATCTGGTGCATGGGGAAGAAAAGCAGGAGAAGGTTGCAATTTCTGTCAATACCCCTGCTTACGGAAAAGCATCGGTTATGTTTGCAGTGCGCCATACAAAGACAGACGCCGTTCTGGAAGGGTATGTACAGACAGACAGCCAAAGTGCAATCGAACAGATGAAACAGGCAGAACCGGAACTAAGGGAAAGCGTGCGCGCATCATCGGGACTTTTCGTTGGAAATATAGGGTATTCCCAGCAGGAAAGCCTTGAACTGGCAAAAATTTCAGCAGATTTTTCCCGGGGACAGACAGGGGGCGTTGACACCGGGACTCTGTATCAGACAGCAAAAGCTGTGATTGGTATTTTGAAGGAGTGTCTGTAAAAGATGCAGAAATCTATAAGGAAAACAAAAAATTTGTCCGATATAAAGAATAATAAAACAGGAAATCATTGTTGGCTTTTGATAGAAAGGGATGTTTATCTAAAGATAGACAATAGAAAGAATGAGGTGTTACCATGAAGATTAATCACAATATACCGGCGATTATTGCCAATAGCAATTTGAAGAATGCGGAAAACAGGGTTTCTACGTCAGTTGAGCGTCTGTCGTCAGGACTGCGCATCAACCGTGCAGGCGATGACCCGGCTGGAATGGCGATATCCCAGAAAATGCGTTCTCAGATTCGCGGACTTTCCAGAGCCTCCGATAACTCAGCAGACGGTGTTTCAGTTATTGAGACGGCAGAAGGAGCGCTGACGGAGGTACATTCAATTTTGAACCGTATGCGTGAGCTGGCAGTGCAGTCAGCGAACGATACGCATGCACCGGAGGACAGAGAGGCGATCCAGGCAGAGATTGACTCCCTGACGGCTGAGGTGGACCGGATTGCAAAGGATACGCAGTTTAACGGTGTATATCTGCTGGATGGGTCTCTGGATTACAGAGGGTATACCGACACAAAGGGTGTTGACGTGATAACATTTTCAGAGGAAGTTCCCGAACAAAAGTACCAGATCCGTATAGCCAGCACAGGTGTGGCAGAGCGGGCTGAGACCGTGCAGGGCGATATCGGCGCGATTAATGGTGCTGCAGAAGGAACACTGATTATTAATGGGGATGCCATTGAATTTAAAGCAGGAGATACGGCGCAGGATGCACTGGAAAAGGTTCGTACGCTTGCGAACCGTGTAGGAGTCAGCGTTTATTCCGAAAACGGAAGTATGCGGTATGTTTCGGATGAGTATGGTTCAAAGGCTAAGATTGAATTTAAGTGCGAAAATCCAAATCTTGCTGCAGCACTTGGAATTACGCCAGGTGCGACTTATGGACAGGATACAACCGTTTATCTCGACAATTTTAATGGTACAGCATCGTACCGGTCGGATGGAAAAAGGGTGACTATTACGGACAGGTCCGGATTTGAGATAGAACTGGAAGTGGATCCGAATGTGGATACGAGTGAGCCGGTAGAGATTGATATTATGCATATTGGTGCAATGACGTTGCAAATAGGGGCAAACGAAAATGAGACGATGTGTCTGAAGGTGCCGCCGACAACGGCCCATGCACTGGATATCGAGGATATGAATTATTTATGTCAGGAGGGTTCATCGAGGGCAATTTCCACATTGGATAATGCAGTTGCGAAGATTTCTTCCGTGAGGGCATCTCTGGGTGCGTATCAGAATCGTCTGGAACACACGATTTCCAACCTTGACATATCAGAAGAGAATATGACAAGCGCCATGTCCCGTATCGAGGATGTGGATATGGCGGAAGAGATGTCGGAATATACGGCGTCCAATGTCATCCAGCAGGCTGGTATTTCCGTATTGTCGCAGGCAAATGATGTGCCGCAGATGGTATTGCAGCTGCTGAATTAGGAAAAAGCGTTTTTAAGAGGAGGCAGAGCATGGATAAGGAATTGCTTCAGGAATTTACGGCGCGTGTGACACAGTCCAACCGCACTCAGCTGGTAGTCACAATTTATGATATTATCCTTGCCTCTCTGGAGGATGCAAAAAAGGCATTTGCCAGGGAAGAAAAGGAGGAATGGCGCCATAGCCTGGAACGGGCACAGGCATTGGTGATTGAGTTGATTGATGCCCTGGATTTTCAGTATGGGCTGTCAAAGGAACTGCTGCCGATTTATTTGTTTGTAAACCGGAAGATTCTGCATGCGATGGCAAGAAATAAAGTGGAGTTGTTAGAGGGACTCGACAGAGTGCTTTTGAATCTGCGCAATGCATTTGAGGAGGTAAGTAAAACGGATTCATCGAAGGCGGTTATGCAGAACACTCAAAAGGTGTATGCGGGAATAACCTACGGAAAAAACTCTGATTTGTCGGAAATGTACAGGGAAGAAGGAAACCGGGGATTTCAGGCCTAGCCTGACGGTGTCGGGCAGACAGAAAACAAGGGGTTGCCGTGGAAACAATTCGGGATACAACATATAGTATACAATATCTGACTGTTCAAACTATATGTTGTACCCTGGCATTGTTTTGCGGCAGCCTCTTGTTTTCTGAAAAAATATACTGCCGGGCTGAATGAAACATCTATAATAGTTGACTTTGCTCATATTATTTGTTAAAATTATAATACATTGCAGAAAATACTGAAAGCAGAATGACTGCTATATTTCATGATAAAGGTTATTTAGGAAGAAAGGAAATACGGATAATGAAAAGAAATATAAAAACTTTTTTACTGGTGAGTGCGGTTGGAATTGTAATGCTTGGAGTTCTTGTCTTTTGGAGGCTGTCCGCAGTAATGGGCGAAAAAAGCGAGAAAACACTTAGTGAGGTCAGCCAGATTTATATGTCTGGAATTAATGAGCAGCTGCAGAGAAAGTTTGAAGCAATTATTGAATCGCGGATGATGCAGTTAAACGGAACGGTGAACCGAATAGAAGAAGAGACTTTTGCGAATCGGGAGGAATTGTGGGAGGAATTGGTTTTATGTGCCAAGATCAGGGAATTTTCTTTTCTTGCACTATATAAAACAGACGGATCGAACAATGTAATTTACGGTGATACCATTACCCTGGACAACGAGGATGAGTTTTTGGGAATGCTTGACCAGAAGGAAATTAAGGTGAGCAGCGGCACGCATGCGGACGGCGAAAAGCTTTTTCTGCTGGCAATGGAGGCACAATACCCCATGCTTGACGGTTCGGAAAGCGATATGCTGGTTGTGGGAATATCGATGGACTTTTTAAAAGATATGCTTCAGCTGGATTTGGAGGATGATGTTCTGACCTCCCATATCATAGATTCTGACAGCACATTTATTGTTCGGAGCAGCGAGGCATTTCGGGATAGTTATTTTGAACGCATCCAGGAGTCGTTTGAAACGCATAAGGGGAAAACTCCAAAACAGTATGAACAGGAGTTAAAGAAGGCAATGGATGCACATACTACATATAATTCATGTGCGGTTATTAACGGGGAACACCAATATATTTATTGTTCGGGGATTGAAAATACCAACTGGTATCTTGTTTCGATCATGAATTATGAGACATTTGACAATGCGGTGAGTGAGATGGGTTTTGCGCGCATGTTTTCGATATTAATTGCGGGCGGTGTTATGCTTTTAGGCTTTGCGGCTATATTTATTTTGTATTACAGAATGTCCCGGAAGCAGTTGAATGATTTGTATCAGGCAGAACAGGAGGCAGTCAAAGCGAATCGGGCGAAAAGTGAATTTTTATCCAGTATGAGTCATGATATCCGTACGCCGATGAATGGAATTG
>CANOFI010000001.1 GCA_947565255.1 uncultured Lachnospiraceae bacterium | reverse complement strand
GGCGGATTATGAGTTTATGGTGCGGTTTTTAAAAGATGAGAATAACAGGCTGGCGTGTTATAATTTTCTTAATTTCGACGGTTATGCTTATAATGCGGTGTCCTGCTGAATTTGGCAGCGTGTTTTGGCAATACATAAATACAACGTATACGGAGGTGAAAAAGTAAAAAGTTTGAGATATATGTGCATTTAAAAAAATGAAAAATAAGCTCAGGAGACTCATTTTTTCCGTGTTTTTGTCTGGGCATAGCGAAAGGAATGGATATTGATATGAAAAAAACAGTGAAAAAGCTGGTACGGACAGGTGTTTTCACGGCGGCTGTGTGTGTACTGTGTGCCTGCGGGAATAGCGATTCGGATGCCGAAACTGCAAAACGCTTAAAGGAATCCAATAAAAAAGTAAATGAGCAGGCTGAGGAATTTGAATTTACAGAAGAAGAGCGGGGAGTTGTTCTGACAAAATACAATGGCAGCGAGGAAGAGGTTGTCATTCCGGAGGAGTATAATAATCTTCCCGTGGTGCGGATTGCGGATTCAGCATTTGAAAAGAATAAGAAAATAAAAAGCGTGAAAATTCCGGATACCGTGCAGTCCATAGATAAGGCGGTTCTGCCGGAAAAAGGTGATATTACAATTTATGCTGCGCTCAATACAGCCGGAGAAATGTACAGCTATGAGCGGAGACTTGATTTTGAGATAGATGGAGAGAATACAGCGAAGGCTTCGTATGTTACCATTTATGATACCGAAGGAAAGTTCAGCGAAACCATATACGCCGGAGAGGAACCCAAAGAGGAATTTTTGTCTGGAGTCAGTTTAAAAAAGCAGGACGGGGAGACGGTTCTGCTGCTGGATAACTGTAATGTTGGAGGCATTGTGGTGGAGGAATATGCAGCGCTTACGATTCAGCTTGCGGATGGCTCTGAAAATACAGTGGCCGGGAATTCCGGGCTGGACGGTATTTCGAGTAATGGAATCCTTACAATTACAGGGAATGGGACGCTGCATGTGTCTGGTTCCGATTACTATTCCGTACATGAGGGTGACAAATTTTCTATTGGATGGGGAATCAGTGCATTGGGCAGTCTGACAATTGAGAATCAGGTAAAGATGGATGTGAAGCCTGGTTCGTCACAGTCCTATTCAACGATGGGGATTGTTGTATACAGAGGCAATCTTACAATAAAGGACAGCAGGGTGGAAATCCTGGGTTCTGCGGAAGGGAAGCCTCAGGTTGCAGTTATGGTACAAAATCATGAGCAATTCGAAAATTTTGGAAAGCTGATACTGGAGCAGGCACAGGTTGCGGAGGGCGGCAGTCCTGTTGAAATGAAAGACGGCGACGGAAATGTCTGTGGAATGGGAATTGGTACGGGAGAAATATCCTATGATGATATAACAGAGTCTTATGTTAATGCCGCATCGTATGTCCGAATTGAGCCTGCTGCAGCACAGTAACATACAGATTTTTGTAATCCGGTTCGAATTTGCAGACCAGAACAGGAGGGCTGAAACCAATTACATTTCCGGCATACAGACGGCAGCAGTGAATTTTCAAATGTGACCTGGAATATAGGGACATAAAGGAGTTTAATATGGAAGCAAAGGAGAAGCAAAAGAAGAAAGATAAGGTGGGTTTAGGCAAAGCATTTGCAAGCAATTTCTTTCTGCTGGGACTGGCGTTTCAGGCAAGTCCCAGCAGGGTGATCGGGCAGTTTGCCGGAAATATATGCTCCTATGCGAGAAATCTTTTTTTTGGAATCTTTTTTTGGGAGATTATTATAAAATTTGTAGAAGAGAAGGCATCGTTTGCAGATGTAATTCCATTTTTGATTTTTACAGTTCTGTTTAATTTTCTCGTCGTTTTTTATACGTCCTATTTTAGAAATGTTACGGAATCCGTGGGAAACCACAGGCTGTATGAAAAACTGCATATCTGCATGTTTGAAAAGGCGGCGGATGTAGAGCTTGCATGTTTTGAAAATCCCGAGTTCTATAACAAATACATGAAGGCGGTTACGCAGATTAAGGGCAGAGCGCATACGGTGCTGTGGGTTATGGGCAGATTTCTGACCAGTCTGGCGGCGCTTGCGGTTCTGGTTTACAAAACGGTGCAGATTGACCCGTTTGCAGTGCTGTTCGCTGTATTTCCCATGGTTTCTACATACATAATAGGAAAACGAATCAACAAAGTAAACTACGAGCTTTACCAGGAAAATATTTTTGCCGACCGCAAAAAAGACTATGTAAAGCGCAGTATGTATCAGCAGGATTATGCAAAGGAGCTCCGGCTTTCCAATGGATTTGTGCTGCTGATAACGGAGTTTAAGGATGCAGTCCGCACGGTTATGCAGAATACGAAAAAATATGGATTCAGGGCGGGACTGCTTTCGTGTTTTTCAGAGGGACTGAGCCAGGTGTTTGTGACAGCAGGTTCTATTTTCTATGCCTCGATACGGCTTCTGTATTTTAAGAATTTACAGATTAGCGACTATATCGTTCTGGTAAATGCGATTATGCAGATTGCAGATTGTCTGGTGAAGGATGCATATCTCTTGGGGAGAATTCAGGACAACCATTTATACATACAAAATATCCGCGAGTTTTTCAACTATAAGCCCGCGATTTCAGAGAGCCAGTCCGGAAAGGCAGTGGACCGGGAAAATCTGCTGCTGGAAATGGAGCATGTTTCCTTTTCTTATTTTGGACAGGACCAGGAGGTGTTAAAAGATATTAATCTTTCCATTTCCAAAAATGAAAAAATTGTGCTGGTAGGAGAAAACGGAGCGGGAAAGACAACGCTGGTGAAGCTGCTTATGCGGCTGTATGACCCGACTGAGGGGCGGCTGACATTGAACCAAACAGATGTTCGAGACTATGCGGTCGGGGAATACCGGGGACTTTTCGGAACGGTGTTTCAGGATTACCGTATTTTTGGACTGACAGTTGCAGAAAATGTGCTGATGCGCCGCATGGAAGAAAAAGACCGTGAGATGGTTATTGATGCGCTGAAAAACAGCGGTGTGTATGATAAGGTCATGACGCTCCCAAATGGAATAGAGACAATGCTGACAAGAGAGTTTGACCCGGACGGGGCGGTGCTGTCCGGAGGGGAATGCCAGAAAATTGCCATTGCGCGCGTATTTGCCAAAGACTGCGGGATTGCCATTCTGGACGAACCAAGCTCGGCACTTGACCCGATTGCAGAATACAAGATGCATGAAAGCCTGCTGAAGGTTTGTGAGAACAAGGCGGTTGTATTTATTTCCCACCGTCTTTCCTCGGCCGTTCTGGCGGATAAAATATATATGCTGGAGCATGGAAGAATCATTGAGAGCGGTTCCCACAGGGAATTGATGGAAAAGAATGGAAAATATGCAGAAATGTTTCGTTTTCAGGCAGAAAATTATGTCGAAGGTGAGGTTTCATGATGGCACAAAACAAGGAAAAACAGAAGAAAAAAGAGGAAAAACAAAGCATCAGACGTGTATTTTCCAACAATTTTCTCATGTTTGGCTACATTGCAAAATACACGCCGGGGCTTCTTATCTGGTCTATTTTTTCGGCGCTGCTTGGCGGAACAGTCGGTGTTCTCGATACTGTATATGTGGCAAAATATGTCCTGGACGGTCTGCAGAAAGACCGGTCATTTATCGATATGCTGCCGTTTCTTCTGTTCGTAGTGGCATTAAATCTTATACTTGCCCTGCAGAGCGGTTTGTATCAGGGCAGTTATTTTCCAAGAAAAAAGGAATATTTGTATGGAAAAATGCATGAGGAGCTTTTTCAGAAAGCAAGGGACATGGAGCTTGCATGCTATGACAATCCCGAATTTTACAATGATTTTGTATGGGCAATGTCCCAGGCGGATGAAAAGGCCATTGAATCATTAACCGTCTTTACAAATTTTCTCAAATGTGTGACGGTGGTCGGCGGTGCGATGACGATTGTTGCCAGCATCAATGCGGTGGGGATTGTGATTGTTGCTGTCGGACTCATTTTGGAGGCCATTGTCCGGCAGAAGATGAATAAGCTGGATTATGAGCTGTCCGTTCGGCAGAAGCCTCTGCAGCGGAGGCGGGATTATACCAGCAGAATTATGTACCAGCCTGATTACGCAAAGGAGATACGCCTGTCTCCGGTAAAGGGCGTGCTGGTAGACAATTTCAGCGAATCAAATGAAAAGCTTGTGAAGGAAGTGCGCTTCTATGGATGGAAGACGACCCTTTATGTCACACTGCTTGATGCTGGTTTGTACGGCGGCCTGCTTTACGGGGTTTACATGGGGTATCTTTTGTATAGAACACTGGTGAGCCATCTGTATACATATGGAAGTTTTTTTGCGTTGTTTGTCGGTACGGATATGTTTTTTAACAACTGGATGGAAATGGTTTACTTTTTCTCGAAGCTGAAAAAAGACAGCCTTTATATTGAAAAATTCCGGCATTTTATAGAGTATGAGCCGAAAATGAAGGATAAAGAAGGAGCTTTGTCCGTGCCGGAAACCTCTGAGGCGATTTCGCTGAAGCATGTATCCTTTGCTTATGAAGGTACAAAAGAGCCGGTCATAAAGGATATCAGCCTTACGATTCAGCCGGGTGAAAAGGTAGCGCTTGTGGGCTATAACGGAGCAGGAAAGACGACACTGATTAAATTAATTATGAGACTGTATGATGTGAGCTGCGGTTTAGTTTGTCTGGGCGACACGGACATCCGGGAATATAAGCTGGAAGAGTTCAGGAAGTATTTTGGCGTGGTATTTCAGGATTATCGTCTGCTTGCCGCAACCATTGGCCAGAACGTCATGATGGACTGTGTGGAGGATGCCGACGAACCGGTGATTCGAAGTGCACTTGAAAAAAGCGGATTTAAGGAAAAGCTGGATACCCTTTCGCTCGGAACCAAAACAATGCTTTCCCGTGAATTTGATAAAAAAGGGGTGCAGCTGTCCGGGGGAGAAGGACAGAAGGTTGCCATTGCAAGGGTATTTCCAAGAGACTGCAAGATTGTGATTCTGGATGAGCCTTCCTCTGCGCTTGACCCGGTCAGCGAGTACAATGTGAATCAGAGTATGCTTGCGGCAGCGGAGGATAAGACTGTGCTTTTTATTTCACATAGGTTATCTACGACAAAGCTTGCGGACCGCATTATTATGCTGGAGGACGGACAGATAATTGAAGAAGGAAGCCATGAGGAGCTGATGGCGCTTGAAGGCAAGTATGCGGAGATGTTCAATATGCAGGCCGAAAATTATAAGGAGAAAACAGGGTAGGAATAGCAGGCACGAAAATAGATATGGCGGAAATCAGCGGGGCTGTCGGGAATCATTGTTCAAACACTACGGTAGATACAATATTTGGGATAGTACTACTATATATAGTGGGTGAAGGTGTTTCTAGGCAGCTTTGTTTTGTTTGTGGGTCTGAATTTAATAAAATGTGGGAGTTGTGTGAAAATTTTGGTGGAATATTGCAAAAGAGATGTTATCATATTATAATAAAATGATATAGGACAACTAGGGATGCTTACAGGCAGTATGATGATGGCATAATGAAAGGAATGGGTGATTCGTATGGCATATTTGGGAGAAGAAATTAAAAAATTAGGGTTCGGGCTGATGCGTCTGCCAAAGAACGGGGATGACATTGACATTGAGCAGGTAAAACAGATGACAGATGCATTTCTGGAGGCTGGATTTACTTATTTTGATACGGCGTGGGCCTATGCGGGCAGCGAGGATGCCATCCGGCAGGCGCTTGTAGAACGCTACCCAAGGGAACGCTTCCAGCTTGCCACAAAAAATGCGGCGTGGATTAACTGTAAGACAAGAGAAGAGGCCATCGCGCAGTTTGAGACATCTTTAAAACAGACCGGCGCAGGGTATTTTGATTTTTATCTGTTACATAATTTAGGCGAGGGAAGAACGCGTTTTTTTGAGGAGTATGATATGTGGAGCTTTGTGCAGGAGAAGAAGGCGGAAGGCCTGATTAAGCATATCGGTTTTTCTTTCCATTCTACTCCGGAAGAACTGGATGAGATACTGACAAAGCATCCTGAGGCGGAGTTTGTACAGTTACAGATTAATTATGCGGACTGGGACAATCCGGCCGTACAGTCCGGGGGTTGTTATGAAGTGGCAAGAAAGCATGGCAAGCCGGTTATTATTATGGAGCCGGTAAAGGGAGGCATGCTGGCAACGCCGCCGGAATCTGTCAGGAAAATTTTGAGGGAGGCGGAGCCGGAGGCTTCTGAGGCATCCTGGGCAATCCGGTTTGCGGCAGATTTGGAGGGTGTGATTACGGTGCTTTCCGGTATGAGCAATATGGAGCAGATGCAGGATAACTTATCTTATATGAAGACATTTGACGGTCTGACCGGGGAACAGAAGACCGTACTGCAAAAGGCGCAGGAAGAGCTGAACAGCATTCCGCTGATTCCGTGCACCACCTGTAATTACTGTGCCAAGGTCTGTCCGAATGATATCGGGATTTCCGGTTCTATGACTGCAATGAACTATTATACCTTATATAGTGACAAGGCAGCCGCGTTGAACCAGGAAAACTGGCTGGTAAGCCGTCATAACAGAAAAAGGGCGGCAGAATGTATTAAGTGCGGAAAATGCGAGCAGGTCTGCCCGCAGCATATCTCCATCCGCGAGGAACTGGAAAAAATAGCGGCAGCATTTGAACAATAATTGTGCCACGGAAGATAGAACAGGAGGATGGTCATGAGATACAGAAATCTTGGAAATACGGGATTAAAGGTCAGTGAAATCGGCCTGGGAGGCGAATGGCTGGAGCGGCATAATAAGGAAGAGGTGAAAGAAGTCATTGCTGCCTGTGAGGCGGAGGGCATCAATATTCTGGACTGCTGGATGTCAGAGCCAAACGTACGTTTGAATATTGGCGCAGCTATAAAAGGGCACAGAGAACAGTGGATTATTCAGGGGCATATCGGTTCTACATGGCAGAACGGGCAGTATGTGCGGACAAGAGATATGAGTTATGTGAAGCCGGCGTTTGAAGATTTGCTCGCACGCATGCAGACGGATTACATGGATTTGGGAATGATTCATTTTGTCGATGAGGCAGCAGAATTTGAACGGCTGATGAACAGGGACAATCCATTTATGGACTATGTAAGAGAACTGAAAAAGAGCGGCACAATCCGTCATATCGGCATGAGCACCCACAATCCGCAGGTGGCAAAAATGGCAGCGCTGGGCGGGGAGATTGAGATGCTTCTGTTCAGCGTCAACCCGGCATTTGATTTGCTGCCGCCGACAGAAAATATTGATGATTATTTTGCCGAGACGTATTCTGAAAAGCTGGGAGGAATGGACCCGGTGAGGGAAGAGCTTTACCGTCTTTGTGAACAGAGCGGAGTCGGCATGACTGTCATGAAGGGGTATGCGGGAGGAAGGCTGTTTGATGCGAAAACATCCCCCTTTGGCGTGGCACTGACACCGGTGCAGTGCCTGCATTATGCCCTGACCCGTCCGGCAGTTGCAAGTGTAATGGCAGGGTTTGATACCGTCGGGCACGTACAGGCGGCATGTGCGTATGAGACGGCAACAGAGGAGGAAAAGGATTATGCGAGTGTGCTTGCAAATGCACCGCGGCATGCATATACATCGGGACAGTGCACGTATTGCGGGCACTGTGCACCGTGTCCGTCCGGCATTGACATTGCCATGGTAAATAAGCTGTATGATCTGGCCTCCATGCAGGATGAGGTGCCGCCGACCGTAAGGGCGCATTATGGGCAGCTTTCTGCCAATGCCAGCCAGTGTATTTCCTGCGGCGGCTGTGAGAGCCGGTGTCCGTTTCATGTTCCGGTGGTGGAACGGATGGAGAAGGCAAGGAGATTATTTTCGTGAACGGGATAGAGGAAAAATATAAAAAGCTGTTGCAGTATCTGGAAGAGCTTGGCAGCGTGGCAGTGGCATTTTCCGGCGGGGCAGATTCTGCGTTTCTTATGAAAGCGGCGCAGGAAGCGCTGGGAGACAGGACAATGGCGGTTACGGCATCTGCGTGCTCTTTCCCGAAAAGAGAATTGAGGGAAGCAGAGCAGTTTTGTGAACAAAATGGCATCCGGCAGGTGGTGTTTGCGTTTGATGAGATGAATGTGGAGGGATTTCGGCAGAATCCTCCCAACCGCTGTTATTTGTGTAAGCATGCGCTTTTTGAGGAAATAGGGCAGATTGCGCGGGAGCATGGTATGCAGCAGGTGGCAGAGGGCTCGAATATGGATGACTGCGGCGACTACCGGCCGGGACTTGTGGCGGTGCAGGAGCTGGGTGTGAAAAGTCCGCTGCGGGAAGCGGGATTTACCAAGGCGGAAATCCGTACGCTCTCCAAAGAGCTGGGATTGCCGACATGGGGCAAGCCGTCCTTCGCCTGTCTGGCTTCCCGTTTTGTGTATGGGGAAACGATTACGGCGGAAAAGCTGCAGATGGTGGATAAAGCAGAGCAGATGCTTTTGGACAAGGGATTTCATCAGGTGCGGGTACGGGTGCATGGGAACATGGCGAGGATTGAAGTGCTGCCGGAGGAGATGGAGCGGCTGATGGAGCGGAAAATGAGGGAACATACGTTTGCATTCTGCAAAAATTTGGGATTTTCGTATGTAACTCTTGATTTGCGTGGATACCGCACGGGAAGTATGAATGAGACATTGTAGAACTGGAAGGATAGGATAAAACAGAAAAATCCAAATTTTTGAATATAGAATGGAGGGAACTACGATGCACATGGCGGATGCGCTGGTAAACCCTGCAGTGGCCGGCACGATGTATGTCTGTTCGGCAGCTTTGGCAGGATATTCCATTAAAAAAGTAAAGATGGAGGACGAGCCGAAAAAGATTGCAGCGATGGGTGTAATGGGGGCATTTGTGTTTGCAGCGCAGATGATTAATTTTACGATTCCAGGAACTGGTTCTTCAGGGCATTTATGCGGAAGCATGCTGCTGACAGGAATACTGGGGCCATATGCCGGCTTTTTGACGATGACAGGAGTTTTGCTGATACAATGCCTGCTGTTTGCAGACGGCGGACTGCTCGCTTTGGGATGCAACATATGGAATATGGCGGCTTACGGCTGTTTTGCCGGCGGACTGCTCATCTGGAAGCAGGTCATGAAAAAGGGCGTAACCCGTAAAAAAATAATCAGCACATCAATAGCGGCATGTATCGTATCACTTCAGCTGGGCGCTTTTTCTGTGACGCTGCAGACGCTTTTTTCCGGCATTACCGAGCTGCCTTTCGGCGTGTTTGCCGCGGCAATGCAGCCGATTCATCTTGCAATCGGCCTTGTGGAAGGCATGATTACGGCAGCTGTACTGGTGTTCGTATATGAGGCGAGACCGGAAATGCTTTGGACCGGAAATATAATGGAGTGTGCTCCGAAGGAAAGAATGAGTTTTCGCAAAGTGCTTGCAGTTCTGGCCGCTGTAGCGGCGGTGACGGCGGGAGGACTGTCTTTGTTCGCTTCACAGTATCCGGACGGGCTGGAATGGTCTGTAGAGCGGGTAGCTGGAAGTACAGAACTGGAAGCAGAGGGCAGTATTTATAAAACGGCCGGGCAGGTGCAGGATAAGACAGCCCTTCTGCCGGATTATGCATTGCCGGATGATGATTCGGCGGCTGGAACTGCAGTGTCCGGTCTGGCAGGCTGTGTGATAGTGGTTGCAGTGTGCACGGCAGTATGTTATGCGTTTCGCTTTTTCAGAAGAAAGGAACAGCATGGATAAACTGGATTCCGCGATTCAAACGATTCATCAGATGGAGGATATGGCAGAAGAAAATCGCTTTTTCTGCCATATCCATCCTCTGGCAAAGGTGCTTGTGACGCTTTGGTACCTTGTGCTTGTGATGTCATTTGATACATACAATCTGATTGGGCTGGCAGGAATGAGCTTGTATCTGATTATCCTGTTTGTAGTCGGAGAGGTGTCGGTAAAAACAGCGTTTCGCCGCCTGCGGTTGCTTTTTTTCGGTATTTTTCTTCTGGGAGCGGCCAATGTCATATTTGACAGGGAGGTGCTGTTTCGTTTACATGGATTTGCCGTGACAGGTGGGATGTTATCCATGCTGTCTCTTTTTTTAAAGGCCGGATTTGCGGTTTTGGCGGCTTATCTTCTTATGGCAGGAACAACGGTGAATGGGATGTGCCATGCCCTCCGAATCATGCATGTGCCGGGCATTCTGGTGACGCTGGTGCTTTTGATTTACCGTTATCTGGTACTTATGCTGAAAGAGGCGGCAAGAATGCGGCAGGCGTATCTTTTGCGGGCGCCGGGACAGAAGGGCGTGCAAATGCGGGCCTGGGGTTCCTTTGCCGGGCAGATGCTGCTTCGGAGTATGGAACGGGCGGAACAGGTGTTCGACAGTATGACGCTTCGTGGATTTCAGGGAGAATTTCCGTTTTTGAAACGGCGCTGGAGGATGCGGACAAGCATTGTGTATGCGGTAAGCTGGGGGATTGCGTTATTTGTTTTGCGGAAGTTTCCGATTTTTTACATTGCAGGAGGGTTGTTGTGAGCAGAATTGAATTACAGCATTTGATGTTTCGGTATAAAAGGCAGCAGCCGGAGTATGTATTAAAGGATTTGTGCATGTCCGTGGAGGACGGACAGTCGGTCGGAATTATCGGGCCGAATGGGGTGGGAAAATCCACCCTTTTAAAGATTTTAACCGGGCTTCTTTTGGAATATGAAGGGAAGGCCTGTGTGGACGGATTCGCCGTGCAGAAACAAAATCTTGACCAGATTCGAAAGAAGCTCGGGTATGTGTTTCAGGACTCGGACAGCCAGTTATTTATGAATACGGTATATGAGGATGTAGCGTTCGGGCCGCTGAATTACGGGATGAAGGAAGACGAGGTAAAAATGCGGGTAGAAAAGGCATTGTGCCAGACACGCATAGAGAACCTGGCTGACAGACAGATTTACCGCCTGTCCGGCGGAGAGAAAAAACTTGTTTCCATAGCGGGCATACTTGCAATCGGTTCGGATATTTTGCTGATGGATGAGCCGTCGGCGGCGCTGGATCCTTCTAATCGTGAAAATTTAATTGAGATTATACGGGATTTGAAGGGTGTGAAAATCATCGCTTCGCATGATTTGGACTTTATTTATGATACCTGTGAGCGGACGGTGCTTCTGTCCGGCGGCAGAATTGCATTTGACGGGGATACAAAGGAAGTGTTGCGAAACAGGGAGCTTTTGGAGGCGAACGGTCTTCGGCTTCCGCTGAGTTTTCGGTTTATGAATTAAGATAGAAAGGCAGAGAGCAGGCATGGAAATAAAAGAAGCATTGGAAAAAGTAAGAAGTGGCGAATTATCCATTGAGGAGGCAGAAAATTATTTTCAGAAAAAACCGTTTGAGGATATGGGATATGCCAAGCTGGATACCTGCCGGGAGTTGCGTTCCGGCTTTCCAGAGGTCGTGTATTGCAGCGGCAAAACGGATGAACATCTCCTGAAAATATATGAAAATTTATATCAGGAAAATGGAGAGGTTCTCGGAACGAGGGCTTCCAAAGACCAGTACGAATTCTTGAGAAATGCGCTTTTACAAATTCAATATGATTCGGTTTCGCATATTTTAAAAATAGAAAAGCCGGGTAAGAAGCAGCGGGGACTGATTGCAGTCTGCACGGCTGGAACGGCGGATATTCCGGTGGCAGAGGAAGCGGCGCAGACGGCGGAATATTTTGGAAATGCAGTTGTGCGTGTCTACGACGTCGGAGTCAGCGGCATTCACCGTCTGCTGGCAAAGACAGAGGAAATCCGCCGGGCAAACTGTGTCGTTGCCGTGGCCGGCATGGAGGGGGCCCTTGCCAGCGTAATCGGAGGCCTGGTGGACAAGCCCGTGATTGCGGTGCCGACATCGGTAGGCTATGGGGCGAATATGAAAGGCTTATCGGCGCTTCTTACGATGATTAATTCCTGTGCGAACGGAATTGCAGTGGTCAATATTGACAATGGTTATGGAGCAGGATATATTGCTTCGCAGATTAACAGACTGGGGGTACGGTCAGGTGAATAGAGAACAGGAAAATACACTGTATCTGGAGTGTCATTCCGGAATCAGCGGGGATATGACGGTGGCGGCACTGCTCGATTTAGGGGCAGATGCAAAAAAACTGGAGCAGGTATTGGGAAGCCTTCCGCTCTCAGGCTTTCAGGTGAAAATCAGCAGAGTGAAGAAGGCCGGACTGGATATGTGCGATTTTGAGGTGGTGCTGGAGGAGGAAAACCATGACCATGACATGGAATATCTGTATGGTCATGTGCACGACGGACAGAATGAGCATATTCATAAAGAGAACCAACAGGAACCGGAGTTGCACGGTCATGTGCACGACGGACAGAATGAGCATATTCATAAAGAGAACCATCAGGAACCGGGGCTGCATGGACATACACAGGATGGTTTACATAATGCGCGCGAGAAACACCGCCATGCACATGAGGGACATCACCATGCACACAGAAATATGGCGGATATTTTGCATATAATAGACCAGGCATCCCTGACTCCGGGTGCAAAGGCTCTGGCAGAGCGGATTTTTCAGATTCTTGCACAGGCAGAAAGCAGGGCGCACGGTGTTTCCGTGGAAGAAGTGCATTTTCATGAGGTTGGTGCGGTGGATTCCATTGTGGATGTCATAGCGGCGGCAGTATGTATGGACGATTTGGGGATTGTGCGCTGTATCATTCCATGTCTTTCGGAAGGGACCGGCACGGTTCGCTGCCAGCATGGCATTTTGCCCGTTCCGGTTCCGGCCGTTTTAAATATTGCAGCCGAACATGGTCTGCATCTCCGAATGACAGATATAAAGGGCGAACTGGTTACTCCGACCGGAGCGGCGATTGCGGCGGCAATCCGTACGTCAGACAGTCTGCCGGAGAAATTTGTTATCCGAAAGGCAGGTATGGGCGCCGGAAAGCGGGCATATGAGCGGCCGAGTATTTTACGGGCCATGCTGATTGAAGAAAAAGAAATAAAAAATCCGCAGGACCGGATTTGCAGGTTGGAAACGAACATTGACGATTGTACCGGTGAGGCGCTTGGTTACGTAATGGACCGGCTGTTTGCGGCAGGTGCAAGGGATGTGTACTATACGCCCATTTACATGAAGAAAAACCGCCCTGCCTGTCAGCTGAATGTCCTTGCGGCAAAAAAGGACGTGCCGGTTTTGGAAGAAATAATCTTTGCAGAAACAACAACTATCGGTATCCGCAGGCAGTATATGGAGCGGACCGTGTTAGAACGTCATATTGTGACAGTGGATACAGAGCTTGGTAAGGCGCAGGTTAAGATCTGTAAACACAAAGGGCAGGTACGCTGTTATCCGGAATATGAGAGCGTGGCGGCTCTTTGCAGGAAAAGTGGAAAATCCTATCCCGAGGTCTGCCGGATTGTACAGGAGGCAGCGTGCAAAAACAATGGGATAAAAAATGAACTGTAAGAGAAATAAAGTGTAAAAAAGGCAAAGGCTCCTCGAAAATGAAATGGACAATAATGTAAACAGAAACAAAAACTTTGTTAGTTTCTTACAAAAAAATGATTGATTTTTTTCGATTATTTGTGTATAATAAAAAGTGATACATTAGGTAAATTTTTACAGCATAGCAGAAACGAAAAGAATCTGATTTTCGGGAAAGGGGATGGAAGTTATGGGAATAGGCGGTATAGGAGCGATAGGAAGCGTATCAGGCGGACAGAGAGCAGCCGTGCAGCCGTCAGATTCTGTCAGCAAGAATATTCAGAATCAGATTACGAGTGCAGAGCGGCAGAAGCAGAAACTTTCTTCAAAAGAGGACATATCCGCTAAGGAAAAGATGAAAAAAGACCAGGAGCTGCAGCAGGAGATAAGCAGCTTGAATACGCAGTTAAGGATGCGTCAGGAACAGGTTCAGAAAGAACAGAAAAAAGAAGCCCTGTCAGGGGAAGTACGTCCTGCCGGAGATGATGAGAAAGCTGCGGACAATAAAGAAAAAAGTATTGAGGACCGGACAAATCAGGAGAATCCTGTTCGGAAGTTAGAAAATATTGACGTTCCATCCAGGGATAAGGATGATAAGAGAGAAGAGACAGATACCGAAGTTTCCAGAAAAGAGACAGCGGCTGCTGTCACAGGGGATTCCGGCATAGAACAGGCGAAACAGCAGAGAAGAGTCATTACCAGAATGAAGGATGCCATTGCCATTCTTAAAGGGGAGATCAGGCAGGATGAGGCCCGCGGCATTGATACAGAGGATAAGAAGGCGGAGCTTCAAAAGCAGGAGGATAAGATGCAGAAGGCATCGGCTTCCCAGTTTTCTGTGTTAGGCGAAGCCAACAAAGCGATGAAAGAAGCAAGGCAGGCGAAAATAAGCGAATTACAGGGAGGAACCAGGACGGCTGTGAAGGGAGACCAGGAAGAGCAGGCCATGATAAAGGCTACGAATTTTTCAAAGGAAACGAATGATGCGGCTGTGCAGTTTTTTGTTCGATAGGAGAGTCGTTGAAGGGTTGAGAAAAACAAATAGAAGTTTTGAGCCATTTTTGCAAGGGGTTGTTGCGCTTATGGCATATACCGCAGGATGTTGTTGTAACCACTATATGTAGTATCTATAGGATACCTATTCTGCGGTATAGTGCCTGGTGTGACAGCTCCTTTGTGTGTATGTGCCACCAGTATCCTGGAAGGCGTACTTGAAGGCATATGAAAAGGGACAGATAGAACGGGTCCGGAAATGCTCTGTACAGGGTGCCGGAGCTCAAAATAAAACATGGAGGCTGAATTTTAGTATGAAAAAAAAGATTTTGAAAATTCCCGCAGCGGCCGGTCTGGCATTTGGCATATTTATGGTACCGGGCTGGTCATTTTTTGAGATGATGATTCATTACAGAGGGCAGAAAAAGCTGTTTAAGAAGAAATGGTTTGCATTATCCCATATCAAAAACAATCATCCGAGAAATAAATATGAGAAGGAGTATGAAGAAGGAAAGGCATGGTGCAGGCAGCAGACGATGCAGGACCGGTATATCCGAAGCAGGGACGGTCTTATGCTGCACGCATATTATTTTCCGGCTGAGGATGCAAAGAGGTTTGTCGTGCTCAGCCATGGATACAAAGGAAGTGGATTTGGAGATTTTGCAAATATTGCGAGGTTTCTTCATGAGAACCACTGTAACCTTCTTTTTATTGACCAGAGGTGCTGCGGGGGAAGCCAGGGGGAGTATATTACATTCGGGGCAATGGAGAAGTATGATGTGCAAAAGTGGACATACTTTATAGCAAAACGAAATGAGAAAAAGCTGCCCATATATCTTTTTGGGGAATCGATGGGGGCGGCGACCGTGCTTATGGCGTCAGGGCTGGCATTGCCAGAGGAGGTAAAGGGAATCATTGCGGACTGCGGGTTTCGTTCCATGAAAGGGCAGGTCCAGGATATGGCCGCAAACTGGTTTCATTTAAAATGGATTGGCCTGCTGCTGTTCCGGCTTGATTTGTTCTGTGCATTTTTTGCCGGTTTTCGTATGAAGGATGCGGATACGGCGGATGCCATGAAGAAAAATAAAAGACCGGTTTTATTTTTTCACGGTTCGGGAGATACTTATGTATATCCGTCTAACTCAGAGGACAATTATAAGTTATGCCAGGCGCCGAAAGAGCTTGTTATCATACCGGGGGCAAAGCATATCAGCAGTGCATATGAAAATCCGGAACTGTACCGGAAAAAGCTGTTGGAGTTTTTTGAGAGAACCTGGTAAGTCTTGGTCAATTTTATGTAATATGTCTGTTAGGTCCAAAGAGGGGTAGAAATATAAAACAGAATGTGTTAATTTGGGTGGAGAAGGAAGGAAGCAGGAGGAGTTATAGATGAGAAAATATTATCCTTTAACGGCAGCACAAAAATTGCATCATAACTGGATTTTAAGGTATAAGACACAGCAGGTGTCGGGCGTCAGCGTTGTGGCTTCTTTGAAGTCGGCCCTGGATTTCGGGCTTTTGAAAAAATGTATTCAGCTGGAATTTGAGCGGTACGGATGTATGCGCGTGCGTTTTACGAAGCCGGACGAAAATGGGGAAGTAAAGCAGTATATTGCAGAAAAAGAAACAAGGGACATCCCGATTAAGGATTTATCGGGAATGAGTCTGGCACAGGCAGATGACCTTATGCAGAAATGGGCGTATGAGACATTTGATAAGGATAATATTCCGCTGTGCGATGTGACGATGGTAAAGCTTCCAGAAGGTTACAATGGGTTTTTTATCCATATGGACCACAGACTGATTGATTCGAGCGGTCTGGTTGTAATGATTAATGATCTGATGCAGCTTTACACACATTACAGATTCAAGTCGGCGTATCCTCAGGATATGGCGGATTTTGAAGCGGTGCTTGTGAAGGATTTGCAAAAAGCAGGCAACGAGAAACGGTTTGCCAAAGATAAGAAGTTCTGGGAAGATCGTCTGGACGCGCTGGGCGAACCGCTTTATTCCGATATTCAGGGGCCGTCTGTTCTCGAGGAGGCAAGAAAACGGCATGGCAATCCGAAGCTAAGGGCAGCGGATATAGAACTTGAAAACTTGTTTGTACAGGTGAAGGATTATTATTTAGAGCCGGAGCCGACGCGTAATCTGATTGATTTTTGTATGAATCATCAAATTTCCATGACAAATCTTTTACTGCTTTCAATCCGAACGTATTTGTCGAAAGTCAATAACGGACAGGAAGACATTACGATTCAGAATTTTATTTCAAGACGTTCCACCCACGACGAGTGGACTTCCGGCGGGAGCAGAACGATTATGTTCCCGTGCAGGACAGTGATTTCTCCGGAAACTGAATTTCTGGCGGCGGCATACGAAATCCAGAATGTGCAGAACCGGATTTACATGCACAGCAATTACGACCCCGCTCTCATAGAGGAAGAGATGAGAAAACGGTACCATACGCCGGAACATACAACGTATGAGAGCTGCTATCTCACCTATCAGCCGATGCCGGTGAAGATGGACAATCCGCATCTTGTCAATATTGCGCAGCATTCAAAATGGTTTGCAAACGGTGCGGCGACAAAAAAAATGTATCTGACCGTATCACATACTGAGCATGGAGGAATGAATTTTTCCTATCACTATCAGACAGCCCAGTTAGAAGAGCATGATATGGAGCTTTTGTATTATTACATGATGCGTATACTTTTTAAAGGAATTGCAGAGCCGGATATGAGCATCGGAGACATCATGGAGCAGGTATAAATGCAGAAAAAGAAATGGAGGAAAATGTTTTGACAAAGGAAATGCAGTTTAAGGAAATTGTAGCCCAGTATTGTAATGTGGAGCCGGAGGAAATGGAAAATGAAATGAGATTCCGGGAGGATCTGGGATTCAGCTCTCTTGATTTTATGTCTTTTTTAGGCGAGCTGGAGGATACGTTTGATGTGGAACTGGAAGAGGAAGAAGCGCTTAAGGTGCTTACGATAGCAGATGCGCTTCAATTACTGGAAAGACTGACGGTATAATAACAGGAGGTAAGGCAGGATGGGAATACTGGTTCGGGATATCATGGAGGAAAGTGAAAAAACATTCTCAGACATAGCGGCTGTAAGATGGCTGGAAAAAAAAGAGATCGCTGAAAAAAGCTACAGGGAACTGGCCGAATGTGTGAGAGCGGTAAGAAAGGGACTTCTTGCAGAAGGGTTTCAGGGGAAGCATATTGCTTTGATTGGAGTTAGCTCTGTGGAATGGATAGAAAGTTATCTTGGAATTATTACGGGCAATGCAGTCGCCGTGCCGCTTGACGCAGGGCTTCCGGCAGAGGATTTGATTGATTTACTGAACCGGTCAGATGCAGAAGCCTTATTTTTGGGAGCAAAGCACAAACCTCTTCTGAAGACAATTTTGGCAAATTGTCCGGCGCTTAAAAAAGTCTGGTTGTTGCAGGAAGAGGAGGTACAGGAAGAAGATGGAAAGACGGCGTCCTTTGCAAACCTGAAGGTGGCTGCACATATGGATAGTGAGGATGCGGAAAGGCCCGGTCCGGATGACGTTGCAACGATTATTTTCACCTCCGGAACAACCGGAAAAAGCAAAGGGGTGATGCTGACACAGAGCAATCTGGCAGAGAACGTACGTTCTGTCAACTTTACGGCAGAGCCCGGGACAGTATTGCTGAGCGTGCTTCCGATTCACCATGCGTTTTGTCTGGTGATGGACTGGCTAAAAGGGTTTTCTCTGGGATCAACCGTGTGTATCAACGATTCTCTGTTACATATGGTAAGAAATATGAGTCTGTTTCGGCCGGATGTCATGCTTATGGTTCCGCTGATGATTGAAACGATTTATAAAAGACTTTCCAGTGCGGACCCTGCAATTCCAAAACAGGTACTGGCGGAAAAGGTGTTTGGCGGGAATCTGAAAATTATTTTTTCAGGCGGCGCCCATCTGGATCCGTTTTACATTGACGAATTTGCACAGTACGGAGTCGGTATTTATGAGGGATACGGGATGTCTGAGTGTTCGCCGGTAATCAGCAATAATATGCCGGGTGACTGTAAAAAAGGCTCGATTGGAAGACCCCTTGACAATGCAAAGATTGTATTTGAGGATGGGGAAATTCTTGTAAAAGGCAGCAGTGTGATGAAGGGCTATTATAAGATGCCAGAGGAGACGGCCGAGACCTTAAAGGACGGCTGGCTTCATACCGGAGATAAGGGATATATGGACGAGGACGGCTTTTTGTTTATCAATGGACGCGTAAAAAATCTGATTATTCTTTCCAATGGAGAAAATATTTCTCCTGAAGAAATTGAAAATAAGCTGGGGTTAAGTCCTTTGGTCGGCGAAGTGATTGTGACGGGTGAAAATAACGGACTGACTGCGAGAATTTATCCGGACCAGGATGTTGTCGGCGCGAAGGGACTGGGAGAAGAGGAAATCCGCGGTGCACTGCAGGCATTTTTGGACCAGTATAATAAAACCCAGCCTACCTACCGCCAGATTACGGCGCTGGTAGTGAGGAAGAATCCGTTTATCCGAAATTCAACAAAGAAGATAAAGCGGCAGGAAGCGATGATTGATGAGCCGCTCCCGACCGCATAAATAGAAATCAATCATATCTGAGCCGCAATGCTGCATGCAGTTTTGCGGCTTAAAAAATGTGGGCATATGCAGGGAGGCGGATGCTGCGTGTTACGTTTCCGATGAAAGAAATGGAAGCATGCCTGCCATAAAAACCTGTGTCAGAATGTCTGCGATGTCCTCAGCGGGCATCTGGCAGTGTTCCACAGTCCATTTGTGAAGCACGCCGAGAGTACTGCCGATTGCGCAGGCGATCATATAGGAATAGGTTTCTTTGTTATGGCCGGAGGAGCTCTGATTCTGCATGACATTTGTCACATAGCGGTGAAACATGGTAATGGCTTTTTCAAAAAAGGTATCCCCTCCCGGACTGCGAAGAATGCTTGACAGAAACGGATTTGTCAGTGTATATTCGCAGATTGTCAGGTAAAAGGATTTGCACATTTCACGGTCATTTTTGGGATGGAAGGTTTCCATCAGCGAAAAAATGTCATGTATGGTTTTGTCTTCGATGGCAGTTACAAGAGCTGGTATATTTTCGTAGTGGTTGTAAAACGTACTTCGAACAATGCCGGCTCTTTTTATGATGTCTGTCACTGTAATTTTTTCTAAATCCTTTTCTTTCAGAATTAAAAGAAATGCATCGCAGATTGCCTCTTCGGCGACAAAATATCTTTCGTCCTGTATTTCGTTGTTCATGCCGGTCTCCTTTGTTTTGTCTGGTTGGTTTTTGCTGCTTTTTGTGTGGATGGCTGGTTATGCGGTTGAGGGGTTTTGTGTCAGTACACCAGGTATGTGCCGCGTTTGAATGTCATTTTTAATGATGTATATGCCGCTTTGTTATGGGGCGGTATCATATCTGCTAATATTATACCATGTGCTCCGCACATGGTATGTCGGAACCTTGTTCCTCCTGATGCACACTCGCTTCGCTCGGCGCTGGTATAATATCTATCGATATTATACCACAAATAAAAGGATAAGTGGGAATAAAATAATGTTGATTATCATGTTGAGGACAGTTATAATAAAAAGTAGAAAAAGTTATTATGATACCGGAAATTCAGTGGATATCAGACACAATCTGGCAGGAACAAAAGAAAAAGGAGGGAGAAGATGACAGAACAGCTCTGGAATTGCCTGCAGGTCAAGTATGTCAAGCTGCATTTTCACTTAAGGATACTTGAGGATACAAGGCTTCCCAAGAATAAGGTTTCCGCGCTGCGCGGCGGTATGGGCGAGATGCTTTTGCGTGCGAACTGCGTGCAGGACAGGAATTGCGGGGCTTGTGGTTTTTTGTCGGAGTGCGTTGTGAGGCGTATGATGTATTCGAAGTTTGAGATACAGCCGGAGTTTATGCATCAGGGCGACAGCGCAGGCTATGTCATTGAATGCGAGGATTATGAGGAAGAATTTCTGGCAGGGGAATATCTGGAATTTCAATTGCTTCTTTTTGGAAAAAATATTGTATATTTGAATCAGTATATGCAGGCATTTTTCTATCTTGGAATGGAAGGCATAGGGAAACATAAGGCACGCTTTACAGTAGAGGCCGTGACCAACACAAAGCGTAATACATTGCTGGAGGGCAATACTATTTATAAGGAGAATTATGAGATACAGACCATTGCGGAATATGTGAGATACCGGATGTCTGCCCGTCAGTACGAACATGCGATTCTGTTTCATACCCCATTAACGGTAAAGCATAAAGGAAAAATAATCGAAACATTTGATATGGAAGCAATTATGGCGGCGGTATCCAGAAGGCTTTATATATTGGACTGCTTTGAGGGAAATGATGCCGGTAAAATAGATATAACCGGCCATGTCCCCCGGCTTGTCAGCCAGGATGTACGAAAAGCGGCTGTCAGACGCTATTCTTCCACACATGATGAGAAAATATATTTAAATGGCATCCGCGGCAAAGTATGGATGGAAGAACCGGACGAAACAGCAAGAATACTGCTGTACGCCGGAGAACTGGTACACATAGGCAAGAATACAAGTTTTGGCTTTGGGCGCTACAGCTTGGTATTTGAGCGGGAATGAAGTTTCGGACACGCTCCGGAAAGCAAAATACAGAAGGAGGAGACAAATGAGATATTTGATGATACTGGAAGTTTCGCAAAAACAGGCATATATTTTTGCGAGTACAAAACTAAAAGACAATATCGCAAATTCCGAGGCAATCTGCAAGGTGACGGATGCAGGATATTTTGAAGGACTGGCAAAGGCGGGCGTTTTGGACTTCAGCAAAGAAGAAAACCTTGTCTATGCAGGCGGCGGGCATACCGTCCTGGAATTTGCTTCGGAAAAACAGGCAAAAAGTTTTGCCTACAGCGTTTCTAAGGCGGTCAGGCAGGAATTTCATGAGATTGAGCTTTTCATCAAAACAATGCCTTATGATGAGGAAAAAACGCCGGGCGAAAACCTTGAAGAGTTGTCAAAGCAATTAGAAAGAAAGAAATCGATAAGGCAGGCATCCTTTCATCAGGGAACCTTTGGGGTAGAAAGGATACAGGCAGATCTGAGAAAGCCGGTTCCCATGATAGAAAAAGAACAAATGTTCGACGTTAAGTGGGATGCGCCGACAGAATATATTCCCAGTGGATTTAAGCCTGTCTGGAAGCTGGAGGACATAGGAAACAAGAAGCAGAAATCCAGTTTCATTGCCGTCGTGCATATAGATGGAAACGCTATGGGAAAACGTGTGGAGCAGGTACGGGCAGGACAGGAAGGAAAAGGATGGGATGCATATAAAACAGCTCTGAGAAAATTCAGCGATGACATTGACAATGCCTTTAAGAGGGCGTATAAAGAGATGGCGGATGAGATTGCAGAGGCAGTTTTGGCAGGTCGCCTGGGCAGCCTGGAACTGGAGAATGGAACATTTCCCGTACGGCGTATTATTCTTGCCGGGGATGACGTCTGTTTTGTCACAGAAGGACGGATTGGAATTGAGGCGGCGCGCATTTTCATAGAAAAGCTTTCGGCCATAGAAAATGAATACGGCCGGTTTACGGCATGTGCAGGCGTAGCTGTTGTACATCAGAAGTACCCGTTTTATAAGGCGTATGAGATGTCGGAGCTGTTATGCTCCAATGCAAAGAAATATATTGCTTCCTTCCAGGACAAAGTGGAGGATGCAGGTGCAAAAGGCTGCGCCATAGACTGGCATATTGAGTATGGGGAGATCATGGACAGCCTTGCACAGGTGCGGAAGATGTACGACACGAACGAGGATACAGATACGGATAATGGCAAAAAACGTTTGGAGTTAAGGCCATATCTGTTGTCAGGAGAACAAGAGCTCATGGAGCAGGATCCAGCCAGGCAGTATTCCGGTTTCAAGATGCTGATGAAGCAGATTACAAAGGGTATCCAGGAGGAATCCATCGCGAAAGGCAAGCTGAAGGAATTAAGAAGCGCCCTGAAGGAAGGGGAAAAGTCAGCAAAATATTATATGGAAAGTCATCTGATGGACGATTTGCTGCTGCTTCCCTATGAGGGCCGCGAAATTAATACTGACGGTATAGGAAGAGGGAAAGGCATGGAGAGGAAGATATTTGTACAGACGGCAGACGGCGAAATTCGCTCCCTGCTTTTTGATGCGATAGAGCTGGTGGATACCTTTATAGATTTAGACGAATGAGGAGGAAAAACATGGAGCGAATCATACATATACAGCTGCTGTCAGATGCGGTTTTCGGAAATGGCATGAGCATGCCGGGTGGGGAGGATATCTGTATCCTTACAGATGAAAAAGGTTTTCCATATATGAAAGGAAGTACATTAAAGGGGATTTTCAGGGAAGAATTAATCAATTATCTGGAATGGACGGATATGCCGGAGGAAGAGGCGGCACAAACGGTCAGAAGATTAATGGGAGAAAGCGGGTCTGACGACTCTGACCAGGAAGGCCTGATGACCTTTTCTGACCTTATGCTGCATAGAAAGGTAATGGATGCAGTCAATAAAGAGAATGCTTCAAAGCAGGAAGTGCTTGAAATGTTCAGCTATACAAGGGATTTTACTTCCTTAGAGAATGGGCTTGCAAAAGAAGGCTCGCTCAGGCGGGGCAGATGTATCAAAAAAGGATTGAATTTTTATGCGGCGTGCAGCTATGGACAGGCGGATGAGGAGCTTGTGAAAGATGTTTTCGCATTGATAAAGTGGATAGGCAGCATGCGTAACAGAGGGTTTGGAAAAGTTGCAGTAAAGGTGGAGGAGTACAAATGAGCAGATACTTAAAATACATTATAAAAAATGTGGAGCCTCTCAGAATTGCAGATGACAATACAAGCCAGCATGGACAGACGGACACGCTTCGTTATCTTCCGGGAAGCTCTGTCAGGGGCTTTATCATTAATGGGCTTGCCGGGAAGCCGGACTTTGAGGTCTGTAAAAAAACACTTTTTTCAGGGGAGGTTTGTTTCCTGAACGCATATCCCGGCAGCAAAGGACAGGAACGGATTCCTTCTTTAAAAGGGTTCTATGAGGATAAGAAGGAAGAAAAGGACGGAGAGAAAAAGAGCCTGAACAATGTGCTTGTGCAGGATATCGAACCGGGATATAAGCGGGCGTCGCTTGGAAACTTTTGCTATGTGGAAGAAAACTGCATCCATTATGAAACAGTGGAAACAGGGGAAGATTTAAGCATTAATATGGGAAAGCCCGATGAGGATGACAGGGCAGCAGACCGTACGGTTTTCAGAAGCCAGTACATAAAGAAAAACCATATGTTTGTCGGATATATTACATTTCAGGATACAGTTGGACAGGATCTGATAGATTCTATTTGCGAAATGTTTGACCAGCCCTTGTATTTTGGAAACCGCAGGTCGGCGGGCTACGGCAGATGTATCTGTGTGGATAAGCGGATGGAGCACGGCATGCCGTATCAGGGGATTCGGGCAGCCGAAACGGGCAGCGAGCTATATATGGCGCTCCTGTCACATACCGTCATGAGAAACCAGTGGGGAGAGCTGTCAGGTCTGTATCTGGAGGAGCTGGCCCAAAAGCTTGGCTGTAAGGAAATTACCATCAGGCGGTGTGCAACATCCACGGTTGATGTGCGCGGATATAACAGGAAGTGGCATGGCACGGTGCCGTCCGCGGTGATGTATCAGGCGGGCAGCGTATTTTGCCTTCATACGTCTGAACCGGTGTCAGAAAAACGGATGCGCCTGCTCGAGGAATCCGGCATTGGCATCCGAAGGAGTGAAGGCTTCGGACAGATTGCGTTTGTAAAAGATTTTCAGAAAATCAAATACAAGAAGAAGGAAGACAGAGCCGGGCAGAGCAGTGAGCCGGAGGGAATGGCAGGAGGCTATGGTCAGAAGGAAGATATAGACAATGACATCCGGATTGCCGCGGCAGGGTTTTTGAAAAGTAAGCTGGAGAGGGAGATGGAAAGGTATGTGGTGGACCATCCATTGAAGCTTTCGGGAATATCGAGAAGCAAGCTTGGCGTGCTTACAGCCATGTGCATGGAGTACCAGTATGCGCCGTTTGAAGCGCGGGAGAAGATTCTGGCTTATGCGGAGCATGATCTGGAGAAGAGCGGGCGGCAGAAGAAGCATGGAGTCAGAGCAAGGCAGGATGCATTTTCACAGTATATCCATAAAATACTGGAGGGCGATTTGTTTGAGGAGCTGGAGTTAGAGCCGGAGTTTAAGAATGGCGGCGTTATGGAGATTTCCATAGGGGAGCTGCTCGCAGAGGAGGATATCCTGAAATATAAGTTAAGGCTTATGGCCAGGCAAATACGCTATGAGAACAGGAGGGAAAAAAATGACTGGTAAAAGTCTGTATGATAAAGTGATTCAGTATGCAGTAAAGGCGGAGTGCCGGGAGCCGCTTCATATCGGGGGCGGACAGGAAGACAGAACAGGGATACTGGTCCATCCTGTGCTGGAACGGCCGTTTGTGCAGGCAACGGGGCTTGCAGGGGCATTTCGTGAATTTTTTTCTTATGATGAAGGCCTGCAGAAGGAATTGTTTGGCACCCAGGAGCAGGACGCGGGCTCCGGCAGCAGGGTGCGGTTTTCTGATGGATTTTTTGAAGAGGCGGCCGTTTATGCGGAGCTTCGCCCCAGGGTGCGTATAGACCGGAAAACGGGCACATGTCAGGCGGCGCAGATAAAGGGCGGGAGCATTTCCAGCGGACAAAAGTTTGAGATGGAGTATGTGGCGGCCGGGTCTGTCTTTTGGTTTGATATCTATTTATATGAAAAGGAAAGAGGTTACCAAAATGAGATAGAGATGGCGTTATCTGCCCTGCAGAGCGGAAGCATTCAGATAGGCGGGCAAAAAAGCAATGGCTGCGGATATATCAGTCTGCAGTCTGTAAAGAAGTCGGAATATGATATGAGGAGCAAAGAGGACCGCAGGATGTGGACGGACGAGACAAAGGAGGGTGTCGAGATACAGCCTCGCCTTGTGGAGGAGGCTGTGCGGACCGATGGCCGGACGCATTTTATACTGACGGGCAAAACGAAGGGAAGTATTCTGGTAAAGGCATTGTGTGTAAAGGAGTATGGCAAGGATGCGCCGGACGCAGAAAATATGCGGAATCATAAGCAGGAGTATATCGTTCCTGCAAGTGCCGTAAAGGGCGTCATAAGAAGTCAGATGGAGAAGATCTGTGCCTATAAGGGAATAGGCGGTGAAGTCATCGATATGGTATTTGGAAAACAGGATATGGAAGGGCAGAAGGGAATTCCTGGCTGTGTGCGTTTTTATGATTGTGTCATAGGCGGTATAGAGGAGAATGACCGAATGCCGTCACAGAAAAGGATTCATATTGATAAATTTACCGGCGGCGTCATGTATTCCGGGCTCTTCAGTGAGAAAGCGGCATGTGGAACGATGAAGCTGGAGGTGGATGTTACAGAGGATGGCGATGCAAGGGCGAAAGGGCTTCTGCTTCTGGCGCTTCGTGACCTGGCGGTTGGCATTATGCCGCTTGGCGGCGGCAGCAGTATCGGGCGCGGTTATATCGATGGGAAAGTACTGACAATGAGAGAGGGCGCACGTCAGGTGGCGGAGATTGATTTTACAGGCAATAAGATAACAGACAATGAGGCGGTTATAGACGGTTGTCTAAGCGCGCTTGCGTAAATCGCTCCTGTGTCAGATGAAAGATGGTACGATGGGGTGTTTCACAGAAAGGAAAGGTACATATGTCGGATAAAATTAAGGGTTTGGAAATACAGAGTATTCCCTTGGAAGAGGCAAAGCGGCGTCTGCCGGAGTATACATATGGGATTGTACATATGTTCAGTGAATTGCAGTGCGGTACGATGGACAGTATATCCGTCAACTGGGATGAACTGCTGGAGCTTAGGGCTTTTTCGGAGCAGGGAGAGATGCGGGTGTATGAGAGCGGCAATGGTATGGTGGCGCAATGTTTTACGGAAACGCAGGAGGACGTTTTGGATGCAATCGTAATTCGATACAGGATGAGCAATGGCAGAATGCTTGCAGTGAAGGAATATCTGGAACCGGATGAGGACGGGCAGGCGGTAGTGTGTTACACCAGGCCATTTGCGGTAAGATAGGAGGGAAAGCTATGGAAGAATATAAAGGGCATATCAGCGCGCCTTATAATTTTATTGAGATGAACGAAAAGGTGTATGAGAAGCAGGAGCTTTTGGGGCATGATGTGATAGATAAGAACAAATGTTCTGGTCTGCTGGAGTATGAGATTGACGCCAAAACGCCGATTATCGTAGAGGATGGCACGGAACATTTTTATAAAAACGCTTATGGAAAAACAGCAATCCCCGGGAGTACAGTGCGCGGACTGGTGCGAAGCAACTTGCAGATTCTTAGCTTTTCTTCTATCGCGGATGACGTGCAGGATGGCAGGCTGATGTACCGGAATGTCGCAGGCGGAAAGGACAGGAGGCGGTATAATGAACTTCTTGGGAATAAGTCTGTGCAGTTTCGGGACGCACATGGTAATAACAGGCAGATGTCAGTCTTGTCAAATGTAAAGGCGGGCTATATCAAAAATATTGGAAATAATTTTTATATTGTGCCGACAGTGGTAGATTCTATCAGGAACTTAGGCGAAATGAATTACTATGTGCTGAGCGAGCGGAAAATTATTGAAGGAAAGTACCAGAATTTTGAATATCTGAGAGACCAGAAGCCGTATCGCCTGCAAAATAATGATGGATCCTTCGAACAACACTTAGAGAAAGGCGGAAGAAAGCATTATAAGGGAGAGGAGAACAGGGATTACCGTCCGTATTTTCAGGAAATTTCCTATAAGTTGTCTGGCGGCAGAAAGGTCACCGGAGTTGCTGCCCCGGGAAAGCTGGAGTGCAATGGATATCTGCTCTCGTCAGGAAAGATGCAGGAGAAAAAGGTTATTTATGTTATTCCTGAAATAGTAGATGATAAGGAAAAGTACATAAAAGTGCCCAAAGAGGATATCGACGATTTTAAGAGGGACTATGAGGGTAGGAAAAATCAGGTTGAGGCAATGGATAAGGACTTTTTCAGGCTGCCGGAGGAGGGGGAAACCAAGCCGGTATTTTATATAAGGCTTGATGGGAAACTGTACTTTGGCTTTACGCCGAGGCTTCGGCTGTTTTATGATAAGAGGATTTTTGAAGGCATGAAAGATTCGCATATAAATGCCGGCAGGGATTATTGCAAGTCCATTTTCGGTTATGCGGACCAGGGTGAAGGCGGGGAGAGCTACAAGTCAAGAACAGCTTTTATGGATGCGGTTCTGGTGGATGGCAGCGAGAGCAGAGAGAAGCGTAAGGTCATTCTGGGAGCGCCGAAGCCGACCAGCTATCTGGATTACCTGACTGCGGACAAGGACCAGGGGATTGCTTCCTATAATGATGATTTTGAAATACGCGGCGTGAAGCAGTACTGGCTCAAGGATAAGGTGGATGCCCCGGAAGACGTGACAAAGGAGAGGGTGGTGTCTGCATTTTATCCATATGAGAAAGGCGCGCGCTTTCGGGGCGAGGTGAGGTTTGAAAACCTGACTGACGCAGAGCTAGGGATGCTTCTGTGGAGTCTGGTGCTGGAGGAAAACAGCAACCAGAATATAGGGAAGGCAAAGCCGTACGGCTATGGGCGGATAGCAGTCAGGCTTACCAGATTACAGTTATTGGATTATGAGAAGCTGTACGGCAGAAACCAACTGTCGCTTGCGCCGTATGTGGACGCATTGGGCAGGGCAGGGGATTACATCAGGAAGGCTAAGGAGGATATGACAGCGTTCCTTGGGCAGGAAGTGATGGAAAACCCAAGAATAAAGCATTTCTTTATGATGAAGGATGCAGGAAATATTCTGGACAATGATAAAACACGGTATATGAGCATAAAGAAGGAGAAGAGGGAGTACCAGAACCGTGTGACAAGCCAGGTTAAGCTTCAGACGATTGAGGAAGTGTTGGAAGGTAAGAAACCCATAGCAAACAAATGTTCGGATTGCAAAAAGAAGCATAATAACAGAAGCAGTTCGGGTGCAGCAGGCAATAAGGGAAACCTTCAAAATCTGATTGACAAAAGTAAAAAATAATAGGGCATATATGCAAAGAGCGTCCATATCAGGCAGAATCAAACGCTATTTGGTTTGAATCTAATCTGATATGGCGCCTTTTGCTGGATTTATGCATACTGGTTAAGTGCCCTGGCATACATATCCCTGAATTGATTGCACAAGGATTCCGGGCTTTGTATCACGGCGTCAGCGCCAAACTTAAAAAAGTAGTATTCAATCTGTTGCTGCGTGCAGTCAAAGGTGTATATGTATCCTGACTTCGTTTTGGCTATGGAGCATGGATGCGGCCTAAGGTGCAGAAGCCGGTTATACTTGTGTATGCCTTCGTCAGTCAGCAGCACCTTTGTAATCTGTGTTTCCTCACGCAGGAACTGGGAACCGTTCTTATGTATTTCTTCATATAACCGACTGCGGCCTTCTTTGCTTATGAAAGATTTTTTCTGAAGCATTCTCATGGATTTTATGTTTGTAATTCGATAAGAAAAGCTTTTTGCGGATTCTTCTGCCCCATTGACCTGATATCCGGTCAGATAGTGGTACATGGATAAAGGGTCTGTTTCAATGGAAAAGGGCTTTATATGGACATGCTCATCTTTCGGCAGGCAGATTTTCAGCTGTCTTTGTTCTGCAATAGCTCCCATAATCGTATCAAAGTAATCCTTGTAAATAATTTTCTCACGTTCCAGGTATGTTTTCTCACAATATTCCTCAAACAGTGCCTTGAGGTATTTTCCGGTTGTACTATAGTAGGCATCCTCCTGGCATTCCTCGGTAAGGTATGTGGCATTTTCATTGTTGATTCTGAATTTGATTCCATGAAAGGATTCATATGAGGCGCTTTTTGCCTGAATACGATTAATAAAGGACGTTTCCAATATATTCTGTACGGTTTTTCGGGTTTCTTTGTCAAGTTCCTGCAGCTGCCTCTCGTACCGGTCGATTTCCCGGGGCACGGATAAAGAAATGGAGGCGTCGGCGTATTCATAGAAGTTTTTCATAATCCGGTTTAGGAAGCCGCTTATGTGTTCGAGCTGAAAGAGCTGCATGTCATCTTGAATGATATGCCAGGCTTTTCGGCTGAGGTTGATATGTTGTTTGTTTTCCATGTTAAGCGGTTCAAATGGCATGGCTGTGTTCTCCTATTCTTTCGGGTGTGTATGAAAAATCATTTCCATCCTCTGCTGTGTCATAAGAAATCTGTCAGGCAATGCATGGTATAATACGTTTCATTTTGCATGATATTTGCGCCGGTTCAGGATGTGCAGAATATATTTGTTACTTTTATAGTAACATATATATTTAAAAAATACAATAAAAAAATAAAATACGGAACAAAATAAATTATTAAATATTCCGTTGCATGTTCATATATTGTGTACTATAATTGTTGTTGCAAGAGGGAAATACAGAAGCATCTGAAAGGAGGTGGAACTATGTTAGAGACATTAGTGAAGATAGCAGTAATCATTATAACAGCCGCAGTTGAAGAAAAGGAATAGGAGGCGATATCATGTTAGTGAAAATTGTAAGAACTGTAGGAACAGCGATAGTAGAGACAGCGATTATCATTATAGAAGGAAAGAAAGTGAAGACAAAATAGGAGGTGATACCATGTTAGGAAAAGTAATCAAAATCATAGGAACAGTAGTGATAACCATATTAACAGAAAAGTAAAGCGGGAGGTGGAAAGTATGTTAGGAACAATATTGAAAATAGCAGTAATCATAATAGCAGCCGCAGTGGAAGAAAAGGAATAGGAGGTGATATTATGTTAGGAACAGTAATCAAAATCATAGGAGCAGTAGTGGTAACCATATTAACAGAAAAGTAAAACAGGAGTTGAGGTATGCTGGCAGTAATTGTAAGAACCGTAGGAACAGCGATAGTAGAGACAGCAGGGTGTGTAAGCTTTCAGTATTGGGGCTTGCACACTTTGTTTTTATGATGGTATGATAGAAGAGACAAATGCACAGATAGTTCAGATAGTGATGATTGAGCAGTTTTTTAGCGCAATGCAGTTTAAATTGCACAAACAGATAAAACCATGGTGAAGAATACATAGTGTGAAAAATAAGTATTTCATTGCTATTTGTTCCTGGGTGAAACGAAAGGAATGATGGATTAATATGAAAAAGCAAAGGATTCTGATATTGTCATTAGGAACTGGAAATATTTTTGGAAAAGAAGTGGAAAAGCTGACAGTTGAACAGAAGAGAGAGAGGATACACAAAAAGGAATTTTCCTATCGCAGTGCAAAGTACTGCATGGCAGGGGAGCAAACCTGCATAGAGACAGAGTTTGTTGCAGAGCCGCTTATAGAAGCATTTGACCCGGATGACATTTTTATCATAGGAACATCAAAATCTGCATGGACAGGATTCTATGGGAAGTTTGGCGATGGAAACGATGGGATTTTGCAGAGGCTGTTTGACATAGAGGAGCAAGGGGGGAAGGATGTGACGGCGGAGGCGTTAAAAAGGCTTTCAGCAGAAGTAGAAGACCATTACAGAACCGGAATTACCCATGAAATATTTCGTGGAAGGAGAATCCATGTCATCATGCTGTGCTATGGAATTGACGATAAGCAGCTGCTGGATAATTATCGGCTGTTAAGTTCTATCGAAACAGTGCTTGACAGAAAGCAGAGCTATGAGGCCGCCTTTGACATTACGCATTCATTCCGTTCCCTGCCGCTTTATAACCTTGTCACGCTGAATTATTTGAAAAACGTGCTTCAGATGGATTTGGAAATCAGCCACATTTATTATGGAAATGTAGAGATTGCCGGGGAAAACGGAGGGATTTCGCCGATTGTGGATTTGAAGGAGCTGATTGGCGTTCTCGACCTTTCAGGCGGTATCAGTGAATTTAAAAATACCGGAAATGCCGTGTCGCTGCTGCAGTACATACCGGATGAGGAAGAAGAATTGAAATCTGCGCTTGAAAAATTTGACTGGGCAACCCAGCTTAATTCCTATGACGGGGTGGCAGCTGCATTAGAAAATTTGCTGCTCTGTATAGAACGGGATGCCTTGAGCGGCCGCAATAAGTTTACCAACCTTCGGGAGATGGTTGCAGGTGTCATTCAGCTTAAGTTCTTTGGGGAAGAGGAAGGAAAGAGAGTTACGGCGGATGATTTTAGAAAAATGCCGATAGCACAGAAACAGTTTTTCATCAGCAGGTGGTATTTGCAGCAGAACAGGTATGGGCAGGCAATTGCTACTGCGCTTGAGGCATTGCGCAGCTATCTGACGCCGATGCTTCTTGAGAAAGAAGGGAAGGATATCAATGAGAAAAATCTGATGGATGAATCTGAACGCAAAAGGTCAATTAAGCGTTTATGGAAAATTAGGAATAAATTAGTCGCGAAACATATAGGATGCTGCAAAACATCAAATGGAAATATGGATTATCTGAGTATGCAAAATAAAGTTGAAAGGCTGTTTTGTGAACTGGAAGATGCGAGGAGAAAGGCTCAAAAAGTGCGTAATGTTTTTGCGCATAACCTTATGGAGAACAGTGATGGAAGTGAAAAAGAACTGGCAGGTAAATATAGTGACGCAAAAGAGATTATAAAGAAGTTTATTGATAAATTGGATGAGTTTCGCATTTTGTTATTAAAACAGGACAAGGAGGTTCGAGAACTTTACCAGAGAGAATTTAAAGTAAAAAAAGTACGGGCAGAGCGTGATGCTGAAGGAGCTGTCAGACTTGTAATTGCAAAGCCGGATGCCAATATTACATATGAAAATTATCAGAAGTCATCAAAGGGAAAAAGGTTTGATGTCTATTGCCTGCCAGTTCAGATTGCAAAATATTGGTCAAAGACTAAAGCTGATGAAAGAATGAGAGTGGCAGTTTTTTTGGCAAAATATATTGTGGATTTAGATTTCGATTTAAGCGCAAACAGATTTCAGGTAATTATTTGCGATGATTCCTTGTCGCAGGCTATGAATCTTGCGGTGACACTAATGCATTTTGGGGTTCGGACGGTTCTGTGGAAGGAGAAGCCGATGCCGGCAGTGAGATTTGCCATTAACTGGGATGGTTGTGAGGAATTTGAGCTGAATGAACAAGAAAAAAGAATGATGAAGCTTGATGTAATAAAGAAGATTTCATCTGATAAAGTCTTTTAAAGAGAATGAATTGTGTTCCTGACTATTGAATTGGCAGGATAGATATGGTATAATTTTTATAGCAATTGCATAGAGGAGAAAAATGCGAACATAGGCGAACAAAATGTGTCCAAATTGTGACGAGACATAAAAAGCATTAAAAAATCCCAATTATCAGAATATTCTGATAATTACTTGCAAAAATGAGCGTTGGAAGCCCGAATAGAAGGGGCTTTCAGAGGGATACCGTAGAAATGAAGTAAGCCCGATGTAGGGCATTGACACATTGTATCATAATTTCTA